>DAWCEJ010000187.1:0-8233 GCA_052274955.1 Collinsella sp. | reverse complement strand
GCAGTGACCGTTGCGAACTTGGTATACGCCTACGGATTGTCTTCTGTGTATGGGGTCAGGACGGATACCTTGGGGTTTGCGGATAATCTTGCGCTCGTGTTTGCCGGATCTGCTCCGTTTGAGCCTAGGCCCGGGGTCATGTTTGTGCCTCCGCTAGGATGGCTATTCCTCATTCTGCTTATTCTCTATACAACACTCGATTATCCGACCGAATCGTTGCACGGGTTTGGTTTGCAAGCGCTTGTTCGATGCCGGGCAAGAATCCTTTGGTGGGTCTCGCGTTTTATCTCAGTGGCGGCGGTAACGGCATTTTCGCTGCTCGTGGTGGTTTGCTCTGTTGTGATTTGGAGCTTGGTGGTGAGCTCCTCGTTCAGCGCGGTCATTCATGGCGAGTCGCTTCAGCTGGCTAATTTGGCGCCGTGGTTTCTCAAAGCTGCCGAGGCAGATGCGCTGCCGTTTTTCGTAGGACTCTTTCTTGCTTTCGAGGCGCTTGCGTTTGCGCAGGCAGCGGTCGGGTTTGTGCTTGGGTCGTCGGTCTCGTTTGTGGTTTTAATGAGCTCCCTGATCTGCTCGGCATATGCACGACATTGGGCGCTATTGGGTAACGCCCTAATGCTGTTGCGCTGGGGCGGAATTGTCAAAGAGGGAATCGCGGCGGGCTCGAGCGTCTTGTTTTCAATTGTGATTATGTCGTTATGCCTATCGTTGGGCGGACTGTGGTTTCGAAGGGCCGACCTTATAGAAAAGGGGGACAAGATATGAGCGTGATCGTTAGGGACGTATCGAAGCGCATGGGCAAAAACGATGTTCTGCGCAACGTGTCCATCGAGGTTGACCCTGGAACTGTGGTTGGGCTTCAGGGGATAAACGGTTCGGGTAAGACCATGCTTATGCGAGCGGTCTGCGGATTGATCAAGCCTACCGAAGGCGAAATCTCTATCGATGGCCAAAGGCTTGGGGCGGACATCTCGTTCCCGCCGAGTCTGGGGATGTTGATCGAGGCGCCTTCCTTTTTGGGATATCTGTCTGGCTACGACAATCTGGAGCTCATCGCTCAGATCAAGGGCGTTGCCACCCCCGAGGACATTCGCTCTGCCCTGCGGCTCGTGGGGCTCGATGCAGACGAAAAAAAGAAGTTCCGAGCATACTCGCTTGGGATGAAGCAGCGTCTGGGGATAGCTGCGGCAATTATGGAAAAGCCGAAGCTACTTGTTCTCGATGAGCCAACAAATGCCCTCGACGAAGCGGGCGTGGAAATACTCAAGCGCGTTGTGGCGATGGCGGCCTCAACGGGTCGCGAGGTTATTCTGTCCAGCCATGACGGAGAGGTGCTCGCGGAGCTTGCCGATAGAGTTTATTGCATGCGCGATGGCGCCGTTGTGAACGTTCGGGAAAGGTCGTGAGCGCGATGAAGAAGGCCCTGTGGACGAGAAGGTCGGCGCTCGCGCTTTTCGGCTGTGCTGTTACTGGCCTTGCGGGCATGAGGGTGAGCGTCGTTAACGGGAACCGGACGGTCATTCCTGAGAAATACTATGCAGAGGGCGAATGGCTCTCGATGGATGGGGCGTTTCTGGGGTCGAAGGATGTGGCGACTGACGGGTATTCGTTTTGTATAGACGGGGCGGAGCTGCTCACGCCGCGCGAGTATCTCAAGCGTGCGCATGATGATTATTCAAAATATGGCATCGTGGATACGAAAACGAAATTGAAGGACGCCGACACCACATGTGTTATCGCCGTAAAGATGCGTGTCAGGAATAAGGACAATGTCGAAGGCGGCATCAAGACGTATGCTTGGCATTTGGTACCGGAGCACGCGCCAAACTATGACTTTGTGGTCAATACCGATCTGATAACGCAGGCAATGCCGGTCCTGGGCGGTTCTGCTGCGTTTGCTGTACAGGTTGGGGCGGAGAACGAGTTGCTCGTCCCATTCATGATGCAAAA
The DNA here is from genome assembly GCA_052274955.1 of Collinsella sp. Lineage (GTDB taxonomy): Bacteria > Actinomycetota > Coriobacteriia > Coriobacteriales > Coriobacteriaceae > Collinsella. The sequence goes on along the minus strand of DAWCEJ010000187.1, from coordinate 6,286 downwards.
CACCAACGACTATTTCGAAGGTTACGAGACCGTTCGTTTTGAGAAAGCATTTCCCGGGACTTACACGATGAAGATGACCGATCTGCCGGAGCGAAGGCTCTTAAGGTTTGAAGTGAAGCAGTTCGAGAGTTAGGCAAAACGGGTCCATCGGCGGTACGCGCGCCCGATTCCAGGCGCCCCGGCCCGGAATCGGGCGCGGGACGAGGCGCCTTCGGTGTCGGCCGGCCTACCGCTTCTTCTTGTTCTTCTTCTGCTTGCGCTGCTTGCCCTTGGTCTCCTGGGGCTTGTCGCCCTGCTTGGCCTCGGCGGCGGCCTTCTCGGCCTTCATTTTCTTCTTCTTGGTCTCGATGCGGAGTTTTTTGTTGATGCGGGCCTTGAGGAAGGGACCGAACTGCTCGGCATCGCCACGGACGAAGGTGTCCTTGGGGATCGTCACGCCCTGGTCGGCGAACATGGCCACAAAGATGCGCTCGCCGTCGAGTACGTGGTCGAGCTTGTCAAACGGGAAGAACTGCGACTTGCCGCTCTTGCCCCAAACCATCAGGCCGTCCTCGTTGGCGGCGACGCGGCGATAGCGGCCACCCATGGACTCGTCGGCCTCGACGGCGTCGATATAGTCGCGGGCGAGCGTGTGGTGCAGGTTCTTGCTCCACCAGGCCAAAAAGGCGCCGAACACGATCAGCACGACGCCGAACTTGATCCAGCTGCCGCCGGCCACCAGCATGCCGATGCCGATGAGCGCGGCAATCGCGGCGGCGACGTACAGGGAGCCACGGCGCCTGGGCGAGGCGACCAGGCGCGCAAAGTCGGTGACGAGGTCGTTTTCGTACTGATACTCGTTGAGGTACAGGATGCCGTCGTCGGCTGCGGCCTGCGCCTCGAGCGCGACCTCGACCTGGTCGGCTGCTTCGGAGGGAACGAGGTTGCTCTCTGCGTCTGCCATGCTCTTTGGACTCCTATCGCGGCGGGCTCGCCGTACGGGTTATTATGAATGCAGTATGCCGTGCGACCGCATGGCCGTCGCGGCAACAAGTCTCAGTATACCCGGGGGAGCACCCATGGAATCGTTGTACCGAAAGTATCGCCCGCTCACCTTCGACTCCGTGGTGGGCCAGCAGCATATCGTCTCGACGCTCGAGCACGCTATCACCGAGGGACGCCTGTCCCACGCCTACCTGTTCTGCGGACCGCGCGGCACGGGCAAGACCACCATGGCGCGCATCCTTGCCAAGGCGCTGCTGTGCCGCAATGCCGAGGCGGCGCGCGCCGAGGGTGCAAGCGGCTGCATGCCCGACGGTGCTTGCGAGGAGTGCGAGCTCATTGCCGAGGGCAACCACCCCGATGTCTACGAGCTCGATGCCGCAAGCCGTACCGGCGTGGACAACGTGCGCGAGGAGATCATCAACTCCGTCAACTTTGCCCCGGTGCGCGGCAAGTACAAGATCTATATCATCGACGAGGTCCACATGCTCACGACGGCGGCGTTCAACGCGCTGCTCAAGACGCTTGAGGAGCCGCCGGCACACGTGATCTTTGTGCTGTGCACCACCGACCCGCAAAAGATTCTGGAGACCATCCTCTCGCGCTGCCAGCGTTTCGATTTCCATCGCATCGGCAACGAGGATATTGAGCATCGCCTGGCATACGTATGCGAGCAGGAGGGCTTCGATTACGACGACGAGGCGCTCGCCATCGTGGCGCGCCATGCCAAGGGCGGCATGCGCGACGCGCTCTCCACGCTGGAGCAGCTGAGCGTTTTTGGCAACGGTTCTGTGCATGCGGACGATGCCCGCTCGCTTTTAGGCGAGGTTTCGGACCAGATTCTGGGCGAGTTTTCCCGCGCCATTGCCGATCGCGATGTTGCCGAGCTCTATGGACTGATCCGTGCGCAGGTCGAGGAAGGAAACGACCTGCTGGAGCTGACGCGCGACCTGGTAGCGCATGTGCGTGACGTGTACGTTGCCTGCGTTGCCGGTGCCCGTGCCGAGCTGTTTGAGGGCGGCTCCGAGCAGGCCGAGGCGCTTGCTGCCGAGGCCGCTGCCTTTGGCGAGCATCCTGCCGACCGCCTGGCCCGCGTGCTGACGGTGCTCGACGATGCCGCACTGGAGATGAGGGGCGCGAGCGACGTGCGCCTGGTGCTCGAGATTGCCTGCACGCGTCTGGCACGTCCCGAGGCCGATTTGACGATTGAAGCTTTGGCTGAGCGCGTAGCTCGCTTGGAGGCCATGGTTGCCAACGCCGCCGTTCCGGCGAGCGTGGCTGCTGCTCAGGTCGCCGCGCCTGCAGCATCCGTACCCGCTGCTGCCCAGCAGCCGACGCTCATTTCGGGCGTCCGTGCTGCTGCTCCGGCGGCATCCGCTGCCCCTGCTGCTACGTCCGCGCGCCAGGGCGGTATGCCTTGGGACCGTGGTACTGCCGCTCCGGCTGCCCAGCCTGCGCCCAAGTCCGCGGCTCCTGCGCCGGCGCCCAAACCTGTAACGCCTGCACCTCAACCCGTTGCGGCTCCGGCCCCCGCGCCTGCCACCGTTCCGGCACCTAAGCCCCAGTCCAACAATGCCGCCCAGGTTGCCGCCGCCGGTGCTGCCGAGACGCCCGCGGTCGAGGATGCCGGTGAGCTCCAGCGCAAATGGGCCGAGGTCGTCGAACGCGTCAAGGCTCGTCAGGCCTCCTACGCAGGGCTTTTGCTCAATGCCCGCGCCACAGCAGACGACGGCTCCAAGCTCACGGTCTCGTTCCCCGCGGGCTCGACCTTTGCCATCAAGATGCTCGGACGCGCCGACACGCAGTCGGTGGTCCTGCCGACAGTCAGTGCGGTCTTCGGTCGTCGCATCGTCGACTACGTCCTGGATGGAGGTGGCACGCTGGCTCCTCAACATGAGGAGCATTCTCCATCTGCACGGGCTGCGGCATCTGCGGACCCGCAACCCGTGTCCTCGGCGGCCCTTGCATCCTCGAACGTCAGCGCGACGCAGCCAAAAGCGGCACCGGTAGCGGCACCGACCCCGTCGGCGCCTGAACCCGCTGCGCCCAAACAGGCTGCTCCGGTCCCCGCGCCCAAGCCCGCCGCCGCGCCTGCGCCCAAGTCATCCGACCTGGGCAAAGCCCCCTGGCTGCGCTCCGACAACCCCGCTGGCGCTCCTGCCACGGGCAAGCTCCCGACCGAGCCCGCACCCCGAGCGCCCGAGCGCGCGTCCGCTCCCAAGGCTCAGCCGTCTGCGCAGTCTGCACCGTGGGAATCCGAGCAGGTGCCCTACGATGACGCCATGGTCGGCGGCTTTGCAGGCGATGCGAGCGGGGACGATCTGCCTCCGTTCGACGTGCCGGGTGCGACGCCCGCGCCCAAGCCCGCTGCAACTGCCCCCAAAGAGGAGGACGCTCCTGCAGCTCCCTGGGAGTCCAACCCCGGCGCGGGCAGTCCCTTCGGCCATCAGGGCGCAGCCCCCAGCATCCCGCAGACCGAGGACGAGGCCAAAGCCCTCATCCGCAGCGTCTTCGGTCAGGCCACCATCTTCAAGCCGGTGGAGTAGCTGTACAGGCGGGTATACTGCTCAAGAAGAGACGTCTTTGAACGGAGCGAGCTTATGATGTGGGAATATGTCCGCCTTGAGGACGATACGCAAGTTTCGTATTCCGAAGTCCGTGAGGACAATACGGTGAAGGTCGTTGTGGAGCGCCCACGCGATTGGGGTTTTGACACGGCGGAGTGCATCTTGCCGGCGTTCAATTGGGTGTCGCACGAGGGCTTTAGCGAAACAGACCTCAAAGAACTCGATGATTTTGTACGCAACAATGCCCCGCTCATCCTGCGTTTTGCTTACGAAGGCGGACGGGTCTATGCCTAGTCTTTTCCGACTCGGGCCGTACATCATCTTTTTCTGGACAGGGGAGAACGGCGAGCCCGTCCATGTTCATATCGCGGTCAAGCGCCCCACCGCCGAGGCGACCAAGATATGGCTTACCCGCTCCGGCGGATGCAAGCTGGCCCATAACAAGGGCGATATTCCTGCTCGGGATTTACGCGATATCATGCAGTTTGTTTCATCTAACCATGCGCTGATTTGCAAACGCTGGAAAGAAACAACCGGTGGGCTGTCGTTTTACTGTTGAGAATCGCTTGCTGGGCTTAGGACCCCTAGCCCTTTAGGGGCTCTTTATCCGGGCGCATTTGAATTTCGGACATGTGTAGCGTGGTGCCGCGTGTCTCGCATTCGAGCAGGCAGATGCGTGACGGTCGGCCTAGGGTGCTGAGGTCGACACGATACGTCGCGCGGCTGTCCGTGTACTCGACTTGCTCGGCGTCGAGGGTTGCTCCGATTGTCAAGAAAGCGCCTGGTTCGGCACCGACAATCTTGGAGTCCTTTATCTTGACCTTGAACTCTTGGTAGAGGGACGGGCTGTTGTAGTAAATGGTTCGGGTTCCATCGGTGCACTCATCGGTCGCTTCCCATTTGACGGTGGGCTGGTCCGAGCTGGTTATCAGCAGTTCTGCTCCAAAGGCTATAGCATGGGTGATGACAACCAGCAATGCCCAGCCGACAAAGAGATAGAGAACCACATATGCAACGGGGTGTTTTGAGCGGATGTTTTGGAGCGCGTCGGGGGCATTCATGGGGCACCTCCAAATTGCTATCTATGACAATCAAATTATACCCTGCCGACATGTGCTCCGCCTCGAGCAGCGGTTCGGCATTTAGCTATTTAGTGGCACACATGAAATGCCGGATTCGGCTCTACTAGATTGAGTATGCGATATTATGCAACCTTGCATAATTCGACCTTGCATAATCTTTGCGCGTGGTTTGTATTGGAGGACATGTATATCGACTGAGGTAGCGTGTCCGCCCCGCTCGCTGGCCTCGCGCCGTGGTACGATTTTTGAGTTTGAAAGTCCCGCCGTGTTCCGGCTGCCCTTGCAGCTCGGCGTGCGGCCGCACGTAAAGGAGCCATCATGGCCGGTATGAACATGCAGCAGATGATGAAGCAGGCCCGCAAGATGCAGGAGCAGCTTGCCGCCGCGCAGGAGAACCTCAAGTCCCAGACCGTCGACGCCTCTGCCGGCGGCGGTATGGTCAAGGTGACCGTCAACGGCGAGATGGAGCTCGTCAACCTCACCATCGATCCCGATGCCCTCGATCCCGAGGACGTCGATATGCTGCAGGACATGATTATGGCTGCCGTCAACGAGGCCGTTCGCGGCGTCAACGAGCTCGCCAACAAGCAGATGGGCGCCATCACCGGCGGTCTCAACATCCCGGGCATGCCGTTCTAAGACGCGCATATATATGAGTGCGAACCATAGCCTGCAAAAATTGCTCGATGAGCTGGGCCGTCTGCCGGGCATTGGTCCCAAGTCGGCTCAGCGCATCGCCTATTACCTGTTGGAGGCTGACGCCGAGGAGGCGCGCCGCCTGGCCGAGGCCATCCTGGAGGTTAAGCAGGAGGTCCACTTTTGCAGCCGTTGCTTTAACTACGCCACGGCCGACGAGTGCTCCATCTGCCAGGATTCGATGCGCGACACCACTCGCATTTGCGTGGTGGGCGAGCCGCGCGATGTCCAGGCGATCGAGCGCACGGGCAGCTACCACGGTCTCTACCACGTATTGGGCGGCGTGATCAGCCCCATGGACAAGATTGGTCCCGAGCAGTTGCACATCCGCGAGCTGCTGGCGCGTTTGGGCCACGAGGATATCCATGAGGTCATCATCGCCACCAACCCCAATATTGAGGGCGAGACCACGGCGAGCTACCTGGCCCGCACTATCAAGCCGCTGGGCGTTGAGGTATCGCGTCTGGCGAGCGGCCTGCCCGTGGGCGGCGACCTGGAGTATGCCGACGAGCTTACGCTTGGGCGCGCTATCGAGGCCCGTCGCACGATTTAGGTGGCGAGCCTGCTCCTGCCGTATGTTTTCCTCGCGACGCACGGGGTAGTCATAATTTCCCCGTGCGACTGTAGGTTTGTTGTGCAACAAAGATGCTTTGTATCCGCTTATCGCATGGATGCTTCCGCTCACATCCTTAATTTGCCCATTCGTTGCGCAACCTTTTGGGTTCGCTGATACACTCAAATATGGATTCGAATGAATGCGCCGCTCCCGAGCGGCGTGTTTTTGTTGGAGGAGAACGCATGCGGCCCGGTGGCACTCAGACAAAGCGCGGCACCGCGGTGCGCATGCGACGCCGACTGGGCTTGGCGCCGCGGGCGTACGCACTGCTGTCTTGCTCGCTGGTGCTGGTCATAGCTGGCGTTTCTGCCTATGGCATGACCGTGCCGTCCATGATGCAGGCA
>DAWCEJ010000186.1:0-1558 GCA_052274955.1 Collinsella sp. | reverse complement strand
CCGTATATCACTGCAACTCAAAAGCAGGCAATTTGGGACGGGGCTTTTTTAGCTGCCCTGTGCCCCGAGTTGACTCGCTTGCCACGAAATGGGGCTATCTACTACGTTTTGGCGACTACCCTCGACCACACGGAAAATCGTGAAATCAAAACCGCAGGTAGACGGCTTACTCGTTTTTAAAAAAGACCCGCATGGTCGACTCATGCGGGTTAAACGTAGTAGATAGGCCGTTTTCGTGGTGCAGCGTTTGCAAGATGTGTCAAAGGGGCTGTCCCTTTGACACATTGCCTAGTCTAGGCGGACCGGATCGTGGGGGTAGGCGTTGAGAATCTCGACGCCGGACTCGGTCACCAGGACCAAGTCCTCGATGCGGATGCCGGTGCGACCGGGGAGGTAGATACCCGGTTCGATGGAGAATGTCATGCCAAGCTCTACGACTTGTTCGTTGACGAGCGAGACGTCGCCCGGCTCGTGGTCCTGCAGGCCGATCGAGTGACCCAGGCGATGCGTAAAGTATTCGCCGTAGCCCGCGTCCTCAATCACGTCGCGCGCGGCACGGTCCAGGTCGCACATGCGCACGCCCGGTGCGATGAGCGCCTCGGCGGCCTCGTTGGCGCGGCGCACGATATCGTAGATGCGCGCCGTCTCCTTGTCCGGCTCGCCCCAAAAGAACGTGCGCGTCATGTCCGAGCAGTAGTTGCGATGGCGTCCGCCAATGTCGAACAGCACCACGTCGCCGCGTTTAAGCTCGGTATCGTCGGGCTCGTGATGCGGGTCGCCGGCGTTGGCGCCAAAGCTCACGATGGGCGGAAAGCTAAAGCCCTCGCAGCCGTGCTTGCGGTACAGACCGAGCATCTGATCGGCAATTTCGCGCTCCGTCACGCCTTCATGGACGAGCTTGATGGCGTCGGCCATCACGGCGTCGTTGGCGGCCGAGGACGCGCGCATAAGCTCCTGCTCGGTAGCGTCTTTGTAGGTGCGTGCGGCGGTGACGGCAAAGTCACCCAGGAAAAACTCGCTTGCGGCCTGGCGTTCCATGAGGGGCATTAAGAAGCCAGAACGCATGACAGTGTCGATGCCAAGCGGCTTGGTCGGATCGATCTCGCGAGCGATGGCATCGGTCACGATATCGGTATCGGTGTGGTAGGCAACGCGGGCATTGTCATACTCTGGCAGCTGGTGCAGGGCGTTGACTAGGATCACCGGCTCGGCACCGCGCGCGAGCAGCACGCCGCAAAAACGCTCGAACATATCGGCATAAAAGCCGGTTAGGTAATAGATCGACCACGGGTCATTCACGAGCAGCTGCGCACCGGGGTGCTGAGCCTCGAGCGCATCGAGCACGCGCGCCACGCGCTGGTCATCGACATGTGCCATGAAACATCCTTTCGCTAGGCTGCCACCATGGTATCCCAAGCCCGGTACATAGGGACGTTCCTTTTATGCCGGCACTTCGGGACACTCCTTTGCATCCCATGCGCGCCCTCATAAGTTGCGGTGAAATACGGACTGTTTAGCGGCCTGAAGCCATAAAACAGTCCGTATTTCACCGCAACTG
>DAWCEJ010000185.1:0-2453 GCA_052274955.1 Collinsella sp. | reverse complement strand
CGGGCGGCAGGTTGAGGAGCTCGTCGCCGGGACGGTGCAGGCAGACCTTCCTGAGCTTGCCGATCTCGGAAGGCACGTGCAGACCTTTCGTCATGGCCTCCTACCTTTCTTTCGGGCCTTACTGGCCGAATGTATCAGCGCCCCTCCGTATGGGACGCTGCTTGCTGACAGCTCTAGTTATATCCAAAAACCATCCGCAATTCCACCTCGCCCCCGAACGGTCAGCAAAGTGCGATGAACGGTATATCGCATATGATTCCCCCATGATGCACTTCAGTTCTCTAAAGCATATTTTCAAAGGTAAACGTTCTTTTTTCTAAGGAATTAAGCTAGATTGCACAAATATTTTCATGTTTAAGAATTGCATAGCTAAAACGGTTTTCTGCATATATTTGTCGTTTGTCCACGATTCGATTTGGATTCGATTATATTCAGCTCGCAATCATTCTTATTCATACATCCTCATCAGTTGAGTATGGATATAGATTGTTTTCAAAACGAGTTGGACAGTTAGTCGCATGCCTTGACAGCGTAAGAAGTAGGTAAAGATACCGTTCGCACAATACGTTCGTGCCACAAGTCGACTAAATTGAGACAATAGTGGATAGTGTTAGGCAACCGTCCCCCACGGGGACTGAACGGACAGATGCATATGCCGAGCAAAATCGAAAAAAAGCAAGCCGCTGCAAAGCTGCGCAAACCGCCGCGCGACTTCTCGTACACGCAGAACCGAGAGCTCAGCTGGCTGCGCTTTGACAACCGTGTGCTTGACGAAGCCTTCGACGAGACCGTTCCGCTGTTCGAGCGGCTAAAGTTCGTGTCGATTTTCGAGTCTAACCTCGATGAGTTTCTCATGGTGCGCGTGGGCGGCCTGTCCGATCTGGCAGAGCTCAAAAAACAGCCTGTCGACAACAAGAGCAATATGACCGCCTCCGAACAGGTCGATGCTGTCATGGCCGAAATGCCCGGACTCCTTATCCGATGGGAGTCCATCTTTAAGAGCATCGAGGGCAAGCTCGACACCCTGGGCGTTCACCGCGCCCGCATCGATTCGCTTACGCCCGAGGAGCGCACCTTTGTAACCCGTTACTTCCAGGCCTACGTGTCGCCGGTCATCTCACCGCTGGTGATTGACCCGCGCCACCCCTTCCCCAACCTGCGCAACGGCGCACTCTACCTGGCCTGCGGCCTGGACGGCGTCACCGACGAGGAGAGTCTGCTGGGCCTTATCGAGATTCCCACCTCGATGAACCGCGTGGTCGAGATCCCCTCGCCCACCGGCACCTACTCCTACATCTTGCTCGAGGACGTCATCCTCGCCTGCCTGGACAGCTGCTTTGGCTCCTATAAGCCGCTCGACCGCGCGCTCATCCGCGTCACCCGCAACGCCGACATCGATCCGGACGGCGAGGGCGTCGAGGAGGAAGAGGATTACCGTCAGCACATGAAGCGCATCCTCAAGAAACGCTTGCGCCTGCAGCCGGTGGTGCTCGCGGTCTCGGGGTCGCTCGAGAAGGCGACGCTCAAGACCATCCGCAAGGCGCTCGAGCTTTCGCGCCGCTCTGTCTTTACCTGCGATATCCCGCTCGACCTAGGCTACGTCTTTGGCATTGAGGGCAAGATTCCCGAGCACCTGCGCAACGAGCTGCTCTTTACGCCGTTTAAGCCGCAGCCCAACCCCACTATCGATATGACCCGCTCCATCCGCGAGCAGGTACTTCAGCACGACAAGCTGCTCTTTTATCCCTATGAGGCCATGAACCCCTTCCTGGATCTGGTGCACGAGGCCGCCTACGACCCCGAGTGCATCTCACTGCGCATCACGCTCTACCGCGTGGCCAAGCAGAGCCGCCTGTGCGAGTCGCTGATCGATGCCGCCGAGAACGGCAAAGAGGTCACGGTGCTCATGGAGCTCCGCGCGCGCTTTGACGAGCAGAACAACATCGAGTGGGCCGAGCGCCTGGAAGAGGCCGGCTGCACCGTCATCTACGGCTCCGAGGGCTTTAAGTGCCACTCCAAGATCTGCCAGCTCACCTATCGCGAGGGCATGGCGCTAACGCGCCTGACGCTGCTGGGCACCGGCAACTTTAACGAGAAGACGGCCAAACTCTACAGCGACTTTATGCTCATGACCGCCCACCCCGGCATCGGCGAGGACGCCAACCTGTTCTTCCGCAACCTGTCGCTGGGCAATCTGCGCGGCGATTACCGCTTCCTGGGCGTGGCGCCGGTCGGTCTCAAGCCGCTCATCATGCGCGGCCTGGACCGCGAGATCCAGCGCGCTCTCGCTGGCGAGCCCGCCCGCGTGTTCTTTAAGCTCAACTCGCTCACCGACCGCGAGGTCATCGACAAGATCGCCGAGGCATCGTGCGCAGGAGTCCGCGTGGACATGATCATCCGCGGCATCTCGTGCCTCAAGCCGGGCGTTCCTGGCAAGACCGAGAACGTGCATG
>DAWCEJ010000184.1:0-5812 GCA_052274955.1 Collinsella sp. | reverse complement strand
GTCCCCGCCTCAAGCGCCTCCCTGCCGTACTCCTCGACCGTGAGGGCGGAATATGCGGCAAATGTCATCTGGTTTACGGCAGACGCCATCTGGTTGACGGCAAGCGTCATCTGGTCAGTCTTTCTCATTGCTTATTCTCCATGAACTCTAGAATCGGACGGTCGCTCGATAGCGCCCTTCTCTTTGAGGACGTAGTTGCCGTCCTCGTTTTTGCCTACTGTCCTGTTAGCGGGTAACGACACGGCTACCTCGCCCTTGCATCTCGAACAGTAGCCGCTCGCCCTGCCGTCATCGTTGAACCTCGCAACGACCCTCGACCCACATTGAGGACACTCGGCATAGAACACCCTCCGACCGACCTCATAACAGGGCTGGTTTACGTAGCTGTCTTTTATTTTCCTTTCTTTTTTATTTTTATCTTTATATTTAAATTGGCTTGAACGTACATCGCCAACTACATCGGCAAGTGGCCTAAACGTCTCCGCAGCTTGTTGGCTGTTTGTGCTGTTCGTAGCCGACTCCGTAGCGGTCCCACTACTGATACCGTTGTGGGTCGGTAGTGGCTCCGTTACCGACTCCGTAGCGGCCCCGCTGCCCATACCGCTGTCATACGGTTTCGAGCGCCTCCCCGGGCGCGTGTCGGGTCGGTCGTCCGCTCCTCTTGTCGCCGCGCCCTTCCTCGCCCTGAGTACGTCCGAGTGCATGGCCAGATAGACGGGCCGCACCGCCTTTGGCAAGCTGTCAACGTCGGCCTCCTCGCCGTATGCGTAGAAGTCGTACCACGCAGCAAGCACAGTGCCCTTTGCCCTCGGCGTAAGTTGGTCGATCATGGGCGCGTACTTGGTGAGGTTGAGGTTTGCGAACTTCACGCAGCGATTTACATACTCCTTGGCTTCGGCGCTACCCATCCGCGACCGCCTCAAGGGAGGCCCGACAAGCCTTGCCCTTACGTCCCGCCCCGGCGCGATATTCGGCCCTCAGACCATCATTCATGGGCATCAGCTGCCACAAGCCTCATGGGGTCCGCCGCCTTTCTCGCAAGTTTCCTGCGCCGCTTGAGTTCGGCATCCATGAGTTCGATCCTGTCGGCAAGCCAGTCAGAGCAGCGGACCTCAAGCTCACGTCCGCTGTCGGGCGCGGCAATGCGCAGGATGCAATCCCCGTCAACGTCCTCAGCGGACAGGAGCGCCTGTTCGCGCTCCACGCCAAGCCCGAACGTCCCCATGCCGTAAATGTCGGCATTGCATAGGGTCGCGCCGTTGAGACAGCCAACTTTCGCGGCCTCTAGCGGGTCGGCTCCCCGCGACAGTTCAACGACCGCCCTCGTGTTGTTTGCCATGAGCGCCACCTTAGTATCCAAGCATCTTTAGCGACTCGGGGACGTTGATACGCCACTGCTCGCGGACTTTGACGGCCTTAATCTGCTTGTCATGCACCATGCGAAAAACAGTGCTGTAGCCCATGCGCATGTATGCAGCGAACTCCTCAATAGTTGCAGGCTCGTTGATGGTTTCGGCGGTAATAGGGCGGATGGGTTTCTTGGTTTGCTGCTTTGGCATACTTGCCTCTTTCAAACTTTGTCTATATACGGTTGTCAACGTTGACGAAGTAACTGTAATGTATGACGCGAGACTACCGCCATATCACATTTCCGCAGCTAAACGCCATAAAGCGAATCACCCGCCAAGTAAAACCGCCCTAAAAAAGGTCATGAGATGTTTTCGCAATCTCATGACCTTCACAACTGACCTATTCACTGGGCTGAAAGAAATAACGCCCTTAGTTATCCGTTCCCGTCAGCTCTAAGATGTTGCTCTTGGGCGCAACTCGACCGCCTGCAATCGCCTCCGTAAGAAGTGCACTGCGGCGCTTTGCATCGGGGTCAGCGCTCGCATACGTGTTGAGCGTGATGGCGGCGTTTGCGTGCCCCAGGACGCTTGAGGCGGTCTTGACGTCCCCGCCTTCGGCAAGGTAGCGCGTTGCCCACGTATGGCGCAGGTCGTGGAACGTGGGTATGCGACCCTCTGTTCCCTTCACACCAACTGCCTTGGCAATAGCGCTCCAACCCTTACTCAAGGTATCAGGACTCAGGTATCCGTCCAAATCTCCGAGAACGTAATCGCCAGCGCCGACAGTACGCCCGAACTCATGGAACTCCGTTTGTTGAACCTCAAGCCATTTTCCAAGAATGGCAATGAGGCTATCGGACAAACATATATCCCTGACTCTATCCGTCTTGGCGTTCTTCTCATAAGTGCCACCGACAGCTCGACCAATTGCGCCCCTAACCCATAGGGTTTTGTTCTCAAGGTCAACGTCTTTCCACTTGAGTCCGCAAATCTCGCCCTCTCGCATACCCGTGAACAGTGCAATGCGAGCGCCAACCGTTACGGGAGTCTGCTCTAGCGATGCAAGGATGCTGAGCGTATCGCGGAGTCCTTTGGCGGTCAGGGCGTTGATACCCTCGTTCTTCTTGGACTTCTTGGGAGGCTTGACCCCGTTGCAGGGATTGACGACTATCACCTCGTTATAGACGGCTTGGGTCATAACCTGCTTGAGCAGCCCAAGGGCTTTCTTGACGGGCGAATAGGTTAGGCCGCTCGCGGTAAGGCCTGCGCTCCACTCCTCAACCTGCTTTTTCTTGAGGTCTTTGACCTTAACCTTTGCGAAGCCCTTCACATTGCCCTTGGGATAGCCGTAACGGATGTACTTAGCCGTGGATCGATAGCCCTTAACGGTTGACGGCTCAATCGACTTTCCCTGTTCCCAAATATCGATGAAAGACTCGACATAATCCGGAACAAGCATGTTGGCAGCTTTGACGGCCTCCGGGGTTTCATCGCTTTTCAGCTCCTGACGTTCAAGTTCCCTGAGCCAGTCCTCGGCCTCTCGGTTTGCCTCACGCTTGGTCTTGGCCTTGAGCGTCTTGGACTTCTTGTGCCTCTTGCCGTCCTCCTCATAGAAGTCAACAAACGCGCGAAATGCATCGCTGTCCTTGCGCTTCTGCACATATGCAGCCGTGTACTTTCTCATGAGAAGCCTCCACCTCGGTACCATTGGTACCTCACTCGGTACCGAATCTCATTGAAACAATGACAAACCATGACTATTATAGCCATAAGGTGATAGAGCGATAAGCAATGTACCTGCTATTTAATAGAGATGTTGGCGAACGGTAGCAAACAGCTACATGAGCGGTTAAGAGACTTAAAATCTCTCGCCGCAAGGATTGTGGGTTCGAGTCCCACCGCCCCTACCATGCATCGTTTACGAGCCCGTGTCCTTTGGGGATGCGGGCCCGTTTCTTTTGGATGCATCCAACTCAGATTGATACTCCCACGTTTTTCAATGGAAAAACGTGGCTGACTCGCACATTTTTCGATGGAAAAACGTGGTTGTCTCGCACATTTTCCAAGGGAAACGCGCATACGGCCTTATACTAGCCGAGAGGGTTGGGAGGCAATATGCAACGACAGCTTATGAGTGAACTTATCGCTTGGAAATCAAGGGCGAATCGCAAACCTCTCTTGCTTAAGGGAGCCCGCCAGACAGGAAAGACGTGGCTTCTTAACAAATTCGCGAGCCAACAGTATCGAAACGTCATTCGTTTTGACTTTATGCTCGAGCCGAGCGCACGCTCGCTGTTCGATGGAGACCTCGACCCCAAGCGCATCATCTCCCAGATAGAGCTTCTGCGCGGCCAAACCGTAACGCCGGCAGACACGCTCATCATTTTCGACGAGATCCAAGAGGCACCGCGCGGCATCACCTCGCTCAAGTACTTCAACGAGCTTGCACCCGAATACCACATCGTGGCAGCCGGTTCCTATATGGGCCTCGCACTCCGGCGCGAAAACGAGTCATTTCCCGTCGGCAAAATCGACCAGCTCACCATGCGTCCCATGGGGTTTGCCGAGTTCGTTCGTGCCGTCGACGGCAACCCGCTCGCCGACGCCATCCTTGCCGCAGACATGAACCTTCTAGCAAACGTTACCGAAAAGCTCGAACACTTGCTCAAGGAATACCTTGTTGTCGGTGGTATGCCCGAAGTTGTCTCCGCTTTCGCCGAGACACGCGACTTCATCGAAGCCCGAAGGCTTCAGCAGCAAATCATCGAGGCTTACGAATCCGATTTTGGCAAACATGCGCCCGCCCGCATCGTCGAGCGCATGAGGTTGGTTTGGAAATCCCTTCCCGGCCAGCTTGCAAAGGAAAACAAGAAGTTCGTCTACGGAGCCCTTCGCCCCGGGGCGCGCGCACGCGATTTCGAAGAGAGCCTCCAGTGGCTCATGGACTACGGAATCATTCATAAGGTTCCGCGCGTTTCTGCCCTCAGAGCACCGCTCTCGAGCTATGAGGATCTCTCGGGCTTCAAGCTGTTTTGCATTGACACAGGCATCTTTGGAGCGCTCTCCAGCCTCCCCCCGACCATCGTCCTAAACGGATCAGCTGTTTTCACTGAGTTTAAGGGCTCGCTCACCGAGCAATATGTCGCACAGGAACTCTTGCTGCAAGGCAAAAGTCCTGCGTACTGGTCCTCTACCTCCGGCAATGCCGAAACCGACTTTGCCATCGACCATGCGGGAACCGTGCTTCCGCTTGAGGTCAAGGCGGCGGAAAACCTCAAAGCAAAGAGCCTGAAAATAGCCTGCGAAAAATTCAAGCTCATGCGTTGTGTGAGGACCTCCCTGGCGGCATATAGAGATGAGGGCATGCTCGTCAATATTCCGCTTTGGGAGATTGGGCAAATCGACAAGCTGGCATAGGCGCTGTGGGGACGCCCCGCAAGGACTGTCCCCAGGTGCCGGCAGAAAAGGAACGTCCCTAAGTGCCGGCTGTTGAGTTGCGGTGGGATAGGGACTGTTTGGGGCCCGAAAGGGCGATTTTAGTCCGTATTTCACCGCAACTTATTGGAGGGTGCTCAGGCTCGGAGTCCAGGTGATGGTGGGTAGCTCGCCGTCGAGAACCTCGTTAATGGTGGCGGCCATACCGGCGAGCAGGCTGTTCTCGCTTACGGTGAGCGTGTCGTAGCCGCCGGCTCGCATAAGCTCGCGAATCACCACGGCACCAGCCAAGATCACGCCCGCGCGCTTGGGCTGTACGCCCGGCAACGCGGCAATGCCCGCAACATCCAGCGCGGACATACGCTCGATGGCAGCCGAAACCTGCTCCATCGAAAGCTCGCGCAGGTGCACAAAGCTCGAATCATACGGCTCCAGCTCGTGAACGAGTGCCACGAGCGTGGTGACGGTGCCGCCCACCGCAACGAGGCGTTCGGCGCGCTCAAAGTCGCTGGGCAGGCCTTCAAAATAGGCGGCAAACTGCTCGCCTGCCCACGCGGCAGCGGCAGCAAGCTCGCCATCCGCAGGCGGCAACGCGGAGAAAAAGCGCTCCGTCACGCGGCGACAACCGATGTCCAGCGAGCGCGTTCCCTCCAGCGCAAAGACGCCGCGCTCCGGCGCGTACACGCCAGTCGCGAGCTCCGTGGATCCGCCGCCCGAATCGGCAACAATGATGCGCTCGCCGGCAAAGTCGTGCGCCACGCCGAAAAACGTCAGGCGCGCCTCGACCTCACCCGGAATCACCTGTGGCTCAAGCCCCAGATCGCGCAGGCCGTCCAGCAGCAGCGCGGCATTGGACGCATCGCGCGCGGCACTCGTGCAGGTGGTGCAGACGCACACGGCCCCAAAGGCACGGGCCTCGTCCACAAACATGTGACACGCAGCGAGCACACGCTCGACAGCCGCCTCGCAAAAGCGCCCCGTCGCGTCCACGCCCTCGCCCAGGTCGGTAATCTCGGTATGCTTGGACG
>DAWCEJ010000183.1:0-1300 GCA_052274955.1 Collinsella sp. | reverse complement strand
TGCAACGGCCAGCTGGGCCATGCGGTGCGCAGGCTGGCGGAGGAGCGCGGCGTGTCCAAGGACTTCGACTTCTGCGACATCGACACCTTCGACATGTCCGACCCCGACGCCTATACGCAGTATGACTGGTCGCTCTACGGCACCGTCATCAACTGCGGAGCCTACACGGCCGTGGACAGGGCCGAGACCCCCGAGGGCCGCGCCATCGCCTGGAAGGCCAACGCCACCGGTCCCGCACTGCTCGCCCGCACGTGCGCCGAGCACGGCATCACGCTCGTCCACGTGTCCTCCGACTACGTCTTCGACGGCACTGCGGAGGTCCACACCGAGGAGGAGCCCTTCAGCCCGCTGTCCGTCTACGGCCAGACCAAGGCCGCCGGCGACATCGCCGTGGCCGGGTGCCCGCGCCACTACATCATGCGCTCCAGCTGGGTCATCGGCGAGGGCCACAACTTCGTCAAGACCATGAAGGGCCTGTCCGACCGCGTCGCCGACCCCGAGGACAAGCTCGAGCGGGTCACGGTCGTGGACGACCAGCTGGGCCGCCTGACCTTCACGCGCGACATGGCGCAGGCCATCTTCCACGTGCTGGGGACCCACGCGCCCTACGGCACCTACGGCTGCACCGGCTCCGGCGCCGTCAAGTCCTGGGCCGACATCGCCCGCGCCGTCTTCGAGGCCGCCAACGGCAACGGAGAAAAGGTCGTGCCGGCGAGCACCGCCGATTACTACGCCGGCGCCGAGGGCCCCATCGCACCGCGCCCGGTCCACTCCGCACTCGACCTGTCCAAGCTCGAGTCCGTCGGCTTCCATATGCCCGACTGGGAGGAAGAGCTGGGGGAGTATCTCGGGACGCTCTAGCCGCTATTCAAATTCCGAAAGAAAAGCCGCCGTTTGTTAACGGCGGCTTTTCTTATGCCTGGCGTATAGCTCCGCTGCAATAAGGGCTGCGGCGGTCGCCAGACTCACCGCAAGCCCTGCAAAGGCGCCCGGAGTCTTATAGGTCATCACGATCTTATTCGCGCCTTTCTGCACGCTCAGGCACGACAAGCCCTTATCCGCCGCAGGCGTCAGCTTTGCGGCGGCACCGTTAATCGTTACGTTCCAACCTTCATCGTACGGAACGCTCAGCAGTAAATCGCCGTCATCCTCGGCGGTATACTCGCCCTCGACCACGCCGTCCTCGAAAACCGTCGGAACAAACTCGCTCGTCTTAAGCTCGTCGATAATCTGCTCAAAGACTTCCAGATTGAGCGCGTAAAAGACGGGCTCATTGCCTTGGGGCATATCGGTATAGCCC
>DAWCEJ010000182.1:0-9667 GCA_052274955.1 Collinsella sp. | reverse complement strand
TGGGCGGCCGAGCACCTTGCCGGCGGGGGCGAGCGCGGCGGTGATCACGGTAGGCAGCAGCTGCACGGTGCGCACGGGCTCGATGACCGCGATGTCCACCATGCCGTCGTTCATGCGGCAATCGGGGAACAGGTTGATGTCGTTTTGGATGACCGAGGTGTTGCCAGCCATGCAGCAGATACCGTCGAGCTCCTCGACAATGCCGTCATGCTCAATCGTAAAGTGCGCCACCGTAGGATTGGGCGTGGCGAGTGCGGACAGGAAGTAGGCGATCTCGCCGATGTCGTTTTTGGTGGGGGCGGCCTTCATCATGATCTCGGCGTCGTAGCCCGAGCCGGCGATGATGATAAAGCCGTGGCGCTTCTCGTTGCCGTTCTCGTCGAGCCAAAAGAGCTCGCCCATGTCTGCCTTGACGGTACGGCCGACGCGGCAGGCCTTGGCGAGTGCTGCCGCCTCGGGGGCATTGCCGATATTGTTGAAGAACAGGCAGGCCGTGCCAGAGGGAAAGACGAGTGTGGGGACGCCGCATCCGCGCATCTGGTCGAGCACGTTGGAGACGGTGCCGTCGCCGCCCGAGACCACCACGCGATCAAACTCGCGCACGTCCGCCACGGCGTCTTCGGGCTCCATGCCGTCGCCGATAAAGCGCATCACGACCTCGTCGCCGCCCTGTGCGAGGGCGTGCGTGAATGCGTAGATTTCATCTGAGCTGGGGCCCGATGCCGGGTTGTGGATGATAAGGCAGCGCATACTTACGTTCCCGTTCTGTGACTAACCGAGTATAGTTGTAAGGCAATGCCGATATCCTACCCGTGTTTTTCGGGCCTAACCTTATTCGATGGGTTGATATGTACATTTCCACACATCAGGCTCTACTCGATTTTTGCCAGCGCGCCCGTGAGTTCGACGCGATCGCCGTCGATACTGAGTTTTTGCGCGAGCGCACGTTCCATCCGCGTCTGTGCCTGGTCCAGATTGCCACCCCCGCCGAGAGCGTCGCGGTCGACCCCCTGGTGATCGACGACCTGTCGCCGCTCGCCGAGCTTATGGCCGACGAGAGCGTGACCAAGGTGTTCCACGCCTGCTCGCAGGATATGGAGGTTATGCTCCATACCGTGGGCGTGCTGCCGCGTCCTATTTTTGACACGCAGGTTGCCGCCGCCTTTTTGGGCGAGCGCCAGCAGATTTCCTACGGTGCGCTCGTGCAGACGTTTTGCGGCGTCTCGCTGCCCAAGACCGAGTCGCTGACCGATTGGTCGCGCCGTCCGCTGACCGATAAACAGATTGAATATGCGATCGATGACGTCAAGTACCTGATCGTCGCCTATACCGAGATGATGAGCCGTCTGCGCGAGCTGGGCCGCGTGGACTGGGTGCTCGACGAGCTGCGCCCGCTGGCCGATGCGTCGCACTATCGCGCCGACCGTCACGAGGCATTCCGTAAGGTCAAACGCATCAATTCGTGCAGCCGTCACCAGTTGGGCATCGCGCGCGAGCTCGCCGCCTGGCGCGAGGACCGCGCCGAGCGCCGTAACATCCCGCGCAAGTGGGTCATGTCCGACGACACGCTGCTTGCGCTCGTTAAGCGCAATCCCGTGCGCGTTGAGGAGTTCCGTAGCATTCGCGGTACCGACCAGTTGGGGGAGCGCGATGTGGACGGCGCGCTCATGGCCATCAAGCGCGGCGCGAGCTGCCCGCACGATCGCCTGCCGCTCATGGTGCGCGGGCACCGTCAGATCTCGCCGGAGCTGGAGAGCGTGACGGACCTGATGTATGCGCTCATCCGCCTGGTTGCCGAACGCTCGGGCGTGGCGACCTCGGTTATTGCCTCGCGCGATGACCTGGCCGACTACATTGAGCATCCCGAGCAGAGCCCCCTGCGTGAAGGCTGGCGTTTTGAGCTTGTGGGCTCGCGCTTGGACGATTTGCTCTCGGGCAACATGGGGCTCACCGTGAAAGATGGAAAGATCGAGCTGCTGTAGGGAAGCCTAACCGCCCGAATGGGTAAAATGCCTCCAACGTGTAACTCGATTCGGAGGAATTCGCATGCCTTATTACTATGGATACGGCTTTGGTATCGACCCGCTGTACCTGCTGGTTGTTCTTGTCTGTACGGTGCTTGGCCTTGCCGCGCAGAGCTATATCAACTCGACGTACAAGACGTGGTCCAAGGTGCGCTCGGACGGCGATACGGGCGCTGCGGTTGCTCGCCGCATGCTCGACGCCAACGGTTGCAACGCCGTGGGTATCAAGGGGGTTGCCGGCGAGCTCACCGACCATTACAACCCGCAGGACAACAACCTGTATCTGTCGGACGCCAACCGTTCGGGCGGGTCGGTCGCAAGCGTTGCCGTTGCCTGCCACGAGGCGGGTCATGCCGCCCAGCGTCAAAGCGGCTACGCCATGATGAAGGTGCGCAGCGCCCTCGTGCCGGTCGTCAACTTTACCCAGAACACCTGGACCATCGTGCTGCTTATGGGTCTGTTCATGAACATCGCGGGACTCACGACCCTCGCGCTGATCTTCTTCTCGTTTAGCGTGCTGTTCCAGCTCGTTACGCTGCCGGTCGAGATTGACGCCAGCCGCCGCGCCGTGGCGTATATCGAGCAGTCGGGCATGAGCTCCAAACAGGTCAACGGTGCCAAGAAGGTGCTGGCGGCCGCCGCGCTTACCTATGTGGCTGCGGCGCTCACCTCGATTATTCAGCTACTCTATCTTATGGCTCGCTACAACAGAAACTCCAACCGATAACAAATTGGGTCGCTGGGCGCCGCGGGGATTTGTGTCCCCGCGGCGCTGTACTATGTGTTGGACTTGAATTAGCGCAGGGCCGGAGCCCATGTGCACGATGACGAAAGGGGGCTGCGTGGCAGGCTGGAATCTAACCGGCAATGCCGTTTCCGCCGAGTTCGACGGATCGGACGAGCAGGAGCGCAAAGAGCTCAGCGTGAGCCAAGCGGTGGAGATCGCTGCCGGTGCGCTCGATGCCATTCCGCAGCTGAGCGTCCTGGGCGAGGTCACGGGTTTCCGCGGTCCCAATGCCCGAAGCGGCCACTGCTACTTCCAAATCAAGGACGACTCGGCGGCCGTCGACTGCATCATCTGGAAGGGCGCCTACCTTAAGCGTACCTTCGATCTGCGTGATGGCATGCAGGTGAGCTTTAGGGGCAGTTTCAATCTCTACAAGCCTACGGGTCGCATGAGCTTCGTTGCCCGCTCGTTCTCGCTGGCGGGGGAGGGCTTGCTGCGTCAGCAGGTGGCTCAGTTGGCCGAAAAGCTACGCCGCGAGGGCCTGATGGACGAGGCACGCAAGCGTCGCATCCCGGTGTTTTGCTCGCGCGTGGCGGTCGTCACCTCGCTTTCGGGTGCCGTAATCGACGACGTCAAGCGTACGCTGCGCCGTCGCAACCCGCTCGTCGAGCTTGTCTGCGTGGGCGCAAAGGTCCAGGGCGAGGGTGCGCCGGCAGAGCTTATTGAAGGCTTGCGCCGCGCCGCCGCCATTACGCCGGCGCCCGACTGTATTTTGCTGGTGCGCGGCGGCGGCTCCTTTGAGGACCTCATGACCTTTAATGACGAGGAGCTTGCCCGCGCGGTGGCGGCTTGTCCTGTGCCCGTGGTGACCGGCATTGGCCATGAGCCCGATACCTCGATTTGCGACATGGTGAGCGACCGCCGGGCCTCCACGCCCACGGCGGCGGCCGAATCGGTGGCGCCGGCTATGACGGAGTTGGCCGATGTGCTCGAGGCGCGTCATCAGCGTCTGGGCACCGCGATGGCTTCGATGATTGGGTCGGCCCAGGTCGACCTGGAGATGCTCGATCAGCGCGGTCGCCGTGCCTGGGATACCTATACGGCTCGCTTGGGTGATGCGCTCGATGCCGCTGCGTGTCGCCCGTGCCTCAACGACCCCACATTTATGGTCGAGCGTCGCGAATCGGAGCTTGCGCTGACTGCCGATCGCCTGTCGGGCGCCATAGTACGCTCGGTCGGGACATTCCGCTCCAACTTTGAGCGCTTGCCCGAGCGTCTGGTTACAAGCACCTCGGGGCTCGATGGTAAGCGCCATGCGCTCACGCTTGCGAGTTCCCGTCTAGAGCATCAGGGGCGCACGATGCTCAGCAAGCCAGCGTCCGACCTGAGCCGTGCGGCAGCGTCGCTCGATGCCCTGTCGCCGCTCAAAGTGCTTGCTCGCGGCTATTCCATCGCGTACAGCGATGATGGTGTGGCTACGAGTGCCAAGACCTTTAAGCCGGGCGACGCCATTCGCGTGCGCATGGCAGACGGCAACGTGGCAGCAACGGTCGATACGGTCGAGTAGACCGCGTTTCGCAGTGATAGACCCTTAGGAAAGGAAACAGATATGGCAGAGAAGACCCCGGTAGAGCAGCTTACGTACAAGCAGGCCTCGCAGGAGCTGGAGCTCATCATCCGCAGCCTTGAGTCGGGCGATATGGAGCTCGAGGAGTCGCTCGAGAGCTACACCCGCGGCGTCGAGCTCCTCAAAAGCCTGCGCACCCGCCTGTCCGATGCCGAGCAGAAGGTCTCGGTGCTCCTTAAGGACGTCGACGGCAACGACGTGCTCGCCGACGGCGAGGCCGCCAACACCGATGATAACCTTTCGTTCTAAGCATCTCGACCAAATATAATTACCTTGGTCTGTAAGAAAGGAACCAGCTATGTGCGATTGCATCTTCTGCAAAATTGCCAACCACGAGATCCCCTCGACCGTTGTCTATGAGGACGACCAGGTCATCGCCTTCGACGACCTCAACCCGCAGGCGCCGGTCCACACGCTCGTGATCCCTAAGAAGCACTACAGCGACATCGCCGACAACGTACCCGCCGAGACCATGGGCGCCATAGCTCACGCCATCCAGGAGGTCGCCAAGGCCAAGGGTCTGGAGGACGGTTTCCGCGTCATCTCCAACAAGGGCGTCAACGCCGGCCAGACCGTCATGCACTTCCACATGCACGTCCTCGGCGGCAAGAACCTGGGCGAGAACCTCATCTGAGGGCGCTTGGCCCGTCGACTTGGCTGCCTTTGGAGTAATCTATGCAGCTTTCTCAACTCGAATACCTTCAAGCGGTAGCGAACTATGGCGGCGTGCGCAAAGCAGCTCGCGCCGTTCATGTGAGTCCGCAGGCCGTTTCGTCGGCAATCAAAAAGCTGGAATCTGAGTATCAGATTGTTTTGCTCGACCGATCGGCGGGGGAGGCTGTTTTGTCTCCGGCGGGCAGAGAATTTGCGCGTCGTGCACGCGTGATCCTGGCACAAGTCGACGATCTCAAAAAGTACGCTCAATCGAGGGGCGACGGCGTTTCGCCCGATGGCCACTTTCGTCTTTATGCCCCCTGCCTTCACGGGCGGGGGCGCCTTTTTGCCGAAAACTGGTATGACTCGTTTGAAAGCTCGCATCCTCAGATTCACCTTGATGTGTGGCATCAGCCAACGGCTACATGCTTTGAATCACTTGTGCTTGGTATTTCGGATGCGGCCATCTCATTTGAGGAACCAAGGGACAGTGTCCTTTCTTCGAAATACTTGGGTGAAAAGGAGCTCAAGGTTCTTTCGTGCCCAGCGGGTCATCAATCTGTGGGCGCTATGACCGTTCGTGAGTTACTGGGCGGCAGGCTCGCTGTTCCCATTAATTTGTCACCCTGTCTCAATGCAATCAATCAATGTCCCGAAGCTCAGCTGGTTAATTTCCGCTTCCGCGATGTCGAATACGGAAACAGGGCTCAGACTGAGTTTCTTCAAGCCGGGGGATTGATATTGGGTTTGTCTGGGTCCTCTCTTGCGTCGGATGTATCGGAAGTGAGCGAGTGCTCCATTGAAGGATCGCGTGACGTAGCCTTGCCCATCTACTTTTGCTATCGACAAAATACCTGGACCGATCGACACCAGACGGTTTTTCTGCACCTATTACGTCATCTTGCTTCGTGAGATTAATTGGCTTCGAGGCATCAAGTGATTATTGACGCCTTGTAACACATAGCTGACAGCTTTGCCCTCATGCTTTTCCAAGATTCCGATTTAGATTGCTGACTCTTGGAGGGCGGAGCATGAAAAACCGTACGGTTTTGCTTTATATGACGTTCGTTTTTCTGTCGAACTTCAGCACCATCTTGTATTTTCTAACTGTCTACCTTGAGTTCGTCGGATTCTCGATGGTATCGATTTCTAGCATGATGATTGCATATCAAGTGAGTAAGTTCATCCTTGAAGTTCCCACTGGCTATATTGCTGATAGGTTTGGACGAAAGACAAGCGGTCTCGTTGGCGTCGTGGGAATGCTTGGATACTACGCCGCCCTGCTTCTCGTCCGTTCTCCCCTGCTTTTAATCGGTGCGTTCGCTCTCAAGGGTTTTGCCGTTGCGTGTGTGAGCGGATCCATCGAAGCGATTTACATTGACAGCGTCTCTCAGGACCAGCTCGTAAGACTTAATGTCGTTGAGCGATTTGTTTTCTATGCCTCTTATGCCATCTCCGCTTGCGTGGGCGGTTTCATTTCGTCCGTCGGTGCATATCTCATTGGTCTTTCGGCAGATATCATCGCAATGGTGTTGACGTTGGTTATCGTTGTCTGCATTCCTGAGATGCGAAGAGGGGGCACTGCGACGACACCCGAACATGGGATTAGCCCGAAGATGATCGGTGCCGCTATTGCGGGTAATGGCATTCTTCGTTCAGCGTTCATCATGGACTGTTCTCAGGCATTTGCTTTTGTCGCCCTGGAAGACTTTTTCTCACTGCTGCTTGCGGGTCGCGGAATGAATGCCGTCGCTTCGGGTGTGACCATTGCGGTCCAGCTCCTTGCCTCGGCCTCCATGGGACTTATTGTGCCCTGTGCGATTGCTCATGTCGACAAGTGCCGCTTTGCGCGTATTTGCGGCATCGTGCGCCTTTTCCTGACAGCTTTGTTTTTGATTCCCCTTACTCCGGCTAATTTGCTGCCCGTGTTCTATGTGCTGCAGACGGTTGCGTACTCGTTATTTGCTCCAATTAAATACTCAATTTTTCAAAAGGCAGCCGATTCTTCGATGCGCTGTTCACTGATTTCGGTTCAAAGCCAGATGGTGGCGGTGGGCGCCATCCTTTTCTATCTGTTCAATGCTGCGTTGAGCAGCATCGCGGGCATTCGAGTCATATTGCTTGTCGCACTCGGAATCTCTTCTTTGGTGTATATCCCCGCGCTCTTTCGTCTTACAAGCCAAAGGACATGGGTATTTAGACACCGATAACTTATATATCAACGCAATAAACTCGAGCGCGAGGGCGTTTGGGTTTATTATTGAAACGTATGTAACCTGGCGGCGCCACACCGCCTGTTAGTAGGGAGACACATGAACGTTCTGGTCGTCAACGCAGGATCTTCGACCCTTAAGTATCAGGTCATCGATACCAAGTCCCACAAGGTGTCCGCAAAGGGCTCCTGCGAGCGCGTCTGCTTTACCGGTGGTACCTTCACCCACGCTGCCAACGGCTCCAAGAAGGTGACCGAGAACATCGAGTTCCCCGACCACAAGGTCGCCATCGAGGCTGTCCTGAAGGACCTCGAGGCCAACGGCGTCAAGATCGAGGGCATCGGCCACCGCATCGTTCAGGGCGGTTGGTACTTTGGCGATTCCTCCCTCGTCGACGAGGACGTTCTCGCCAAGATCCGCGAGGTCGCCCCGCTCGCCCCGCTGCACAACAACCCCGAGGCCAACGTTATCGAGTACTGCCTGGAGCAGTATCCCGACCTGCCCAACGTCACGGTCTACGACACCGCTTTCCACTTCAACATGCCCGAAGTCGCCAAGACCTACGCCCTGCCCAAGGACGTCTGCGACAAGCTGCACATCCGTAAGTACGGCGCCCACGGCACCAGCTATCGCTACATCTCCAAGAAGGTTGCCGAGATGACCGACGGCGAGGCCCGCAAGGTTGTCGTGTGCCACATCGGCTCCGGCGCTTCCCTGTGCGCCATCGAGGACGGCAAGTGCATGGACACCACCATGGGCCTCACCCCGCTCGACGGCGTCATGATGGGAACCCGTTGCGGTTCCATCGACCCGGCTACCGTGTGCTATCTGCAGCGCGAGGGTGGTTACACCTTCGACGAGGTTGACGAGATGATGAACAAGAAGTCCGGCCTTATGGCTGTGACCGGCGGCAAGACCAACGACTGCCGTAACGTCGAGGAGCTCGCCGCTGCCGGCGACCCCGAGGCCCAGCTCGCCTTCGATATGTTCGTCTACAAGATTGCCGCCAAGGCCGCCGAGATGGCAACCTCCATGTGCGGTATGGACACGCTCGTCTTTACCGCCGGCATCGGCGAGCACGCTCCGGCTGTCCGCGCCGGTGTGGCCGACCGTCTGGCCTTTATGGGCGTCAAGATGGACCATGCCCGCAACGCCCTGCGCGGCGACGGCGCTTGGTGCCTGTCTGCCAAGGATTCCAAGGTCAAGATCTTCGTCATCCCCACGGACGAGGAGTTCATGATCGCTTCCGACGTCGAGCGCATCGTCAACGGCAAGTAATTGCAAGAGGGAGGGGCTGGATGGCGCGTGCCGTTCAGTCCCTCTTTTGCACTCGTTGGGCGATATGCCTGATAGTAATTTATTAAGTTGTGATAACTTCTTATTAACATGCGGCCGCCTTAAGGGGTCTGCGCCGACCATATCGCACTGCAAAGGAGTCTCATGAACGTACTTGTTGTCAATGCCGGCAGCTCGAGCCTTAAATATCAGCTTTTGGACACCGATACCCGCGAGGTTTTCGCTAAGGGTAACTGCGAGCGCATCGGCTCGGAGATGGGCATCTTTGGCCACTCCGAGAACGGTGGTGCCAAGCAGACCGAGGAGATTCCTTTCCCCGACCACCGCTCGGCTATCGCGCGCGTGCTCGAGGAGCTCGAGAAGACCGACTTTACGATCGATGGCATTGGGCATCGTATCGTTCAGGGCGGCTGGTACTTCGATGATTCCGCGGTCGTCGACGATGAGGTCATGGCCAAGATTCTTGAGGTGGCGCCGCTCGCCCCGCTGCACAACTACGGCGAGGCCGCAGCGATTGAGTATTGCCGCGAGAAGTATCCGGAGCTGCCCAACGTGGCCGTCTTCGATACGTCGTTCCATATGACGATGCCCGAGGTCGCCTACACCTACGCGCTGCCCAAGGACGTGTGCGACAAGTATCACGTGCGCAAGTACGGCGCCCACGGCACGAGCCACCGCTACGAGTGGATGATGGCCAAGGAGATCCTGGGTACGCGCTGC
Organism: Collinsella sp.; assembly: GCA_052274955.1. GTDB lineage: Bacteria > Actinomycetota > Coriobacteriia > Coriobacteriales > Coriobacteriaceae > Collinsella. Next base: position 406 of record DAWCEJ010000182.1, on the reverse strand, counting down.
CACCGTCTGCTTTCGTGCCATCTGGGCAACGGTGCTTCGCTTGCCGCCATCGAGGACGGCGTGTGCCGCGACACCACGATGGGCCTCACCCCGCTCGATGGTCTGATGATGGGCACCCGCTGCGGTTCCATCGACCCGGCCACCGTGTGCTACCTGCAGCGCGAGGGCGGCTACAGCTACCAGGAAGTCGACGACATGATGAACAAGCAGTCCGGCCTGCTTGCCATCTCGGGCATCTCCAACGACGCCCGCGACATCCGTACGCGCGCCTCCGAGGGCGACGAGCGTTGCCTACTCGCCTTCGACATGTTCGCCTATAAGGCTATGCAGCAGGCCGGTTCCATGATCGCCTCCATGGCGGGCGTGGACACCATTACCTTTACTGCCGGCATCGGCGAGAACGACT
>DAWCEJ010000181.1:0-3854 GCA_052274955.1 Collinsella sp. | reverse complement strand
GCTCCTCAACTTTGAGGAGCCTCAGGTCATCACCGACATCCAACGTCAGTACGTCGAGGCCGGCTGTGACGTGATCACCGCCAACACCTTTGGCGCCAACGCCCATAAGCTCGACGGCGCCGCCACCGTGGCAGATGTCTTTGCCGCGGCCGTCACCTGCGCCCGCGAGGCCGGCGCCCGCTACGTCGCCGGCGACATCGGCCCCATCGGCGCCCTGCTGCGCCCCCTGGGCACCCTCAGCTTTGACGAGGCCTACGACCTCTTTGCCGAGGAGGTGCGCGCCGGCGTCGCTGCGGGCGTCGACCTCTTTATTATCGAGACCATGACCGACCTGGCCGAGATCAAGGCGGCGGTCCTCGCCTGCCGCGAGAACTCCGACCTGCCCGTCTTTGCCACCATGACTTTTGAGGAAGACGGCCGCACCTTCTTGGGCACGAGCCCCGAGGTCGCCGCCATCACCCTCGACGCCATCGGCGCCGATGTCCTGGGCATCAACTGCAGCCAGGGCCCGGCCGAGCTCCGCGGACTCGCCGCGCGCATGCTCACCGTCACCGACAAGCCCGTCATGGTGCAGGCAAACGCGGGACTGCCCCGCGTGGACGATGACGGCAACACGGTCTTTGACATCCAAGCACCCGAATACGCCGAGGCCGTTGCCGGCATGATCGAAGACGGCGTGAGCGTCGTCGGCGGATGCTGCGGCACCACGCCCGCGCACATGGCGGCACTTCGCACCCTCATCGACAACCACACGACCAGCGTGCGTCACCGCAAGCCCAGCATGTCGGTCACGAGCGCGCAGACGGTCGTAGACCTTCCCTGCGACGGCCACAAGATCGCCGTCATCGGCGAGCGCATCAACCCCACCGGCAAAAAGCGTCTGCAGCAGGCCCTGCGCGACGGCGACCTGGATTACGTTGTGAGCCAGGGCATCAGCCAGCAGGAACAGGGCGCCGACATCCTAGATGTCAACGTGGGCCTGCCCGAGATCGACGAGGTCAAGATCATCCAGCAGGCAACCGAGCAGCTCCAGGGCTCCACGCTCCTGCCCCTGCAGATCGACTCCACCGACCCCGCCGCCGTCGAGGCCGCCGTGCGCCGCTACGCCGGCAAGCCCATCATCAACTCGGTTAACGGCAAGCAGCAGATCATGGATGAGATCTTTCCGTTGGTTGCCCACTACGGCACCAACGTCGTCGGCCTTACGCTCGACGAAGGCGGCATCCCCGATACCGCCGAGGCTCGCTTCGCCATCGCCGAGCGCATCGTGGCCGAGGCTGCCCGCTACGGCATCGGACCGGACCGCATCCTCATCGACTGCCTGGTCATGACCGCCTCGACCAACCAGCGCCAGGCCGAGCAGATTCTGCGCGCCATGTCCCTGTGCAAGGAGCGCCTGGGCGTCAAATGCGCGCTCGGCGTGTCGAACATCAGCTTTGGCCTGCCCGCTCGCCCGCTGCTGGGTTCGGTCTTTTTGGCCGCCGCCTTTGGCGCGGGTCTGGACGCCCCCATCATGAACCCGGGCTCCAAGCGCTTTATGGACACCGTCTACAGCTATCGTGTCCTGAGCGTTGAGGACGAGGGCTCGACCGGATACATCGAGCGCTATGCCGGCTGGACCGATCCGTACAAGATCGCCGCCAACCCGGCAGCGGCTCAGGCCGCATCGAGTGATGCCGCGCCTGCTGCCGGCACCGCCGGCACTGACGGCAACGACGACCCGATTCGTCGAATGGTCGTCTCGGGCCGCAAAGGCGAGATCGCTGCCGAGACCGAGCGTCTGCTGACAGACCACGACGCTATGGACCTCATCAACAATCACTTTATCCCCGCTCTCGACGAGGTTGGCGTCCTCTTTGACCAGGGAAAGTTCTTCTTGCCGCAGCTCATGGCCTCGGCTGAGGCCGCGCGCGTGGGCTTCGACACCATCAAGCGCCTGATGCCCGCCGGCGAGATCGCCGACAAGGGCAAGATCTGCGTGGCCACCGTCAAGGGCGACATTCACGATATTGGCAAGAACATCGTCAAAATGTTGCTCGACAACTACGGCTACACCGTCTTTGACCTGGGCCGCGACGTCGATCCGCAGGAGGTACTCAAGACCGTCAAGGAGCGCGATATCAAACTCGTCGGCCTCTCGGCGCTTATGACCACCACCGTCGTCGCCATGGAAGAGACCATCAAGCTGCTTCATGCCGAGGTGCCGGGCGTCAAGATCATCGTAGGCGGCGCCGTGCTCACCCCCGAATACGCCAAGCAGATCGGCGCGGACTACTACGCCAAGGATGCCGCCGAAAGCGCGCGCATCGCCGAAGAGGTCTTTGGGCAGTAACACAACGGAAACAACCGAGCACCAAAACGTGCCGCATGCGCCACTTGGCACGTGCGGCACGTTAGAATAGATAAGATTATGCTCGTTTTGGCAGATAGGAGCGCAAGGATGGCGATCACGCCCGCAGAAATCGCGGAAACCCGCGGCATGGTTGAGGAGCAGAACCTCGACATCAGGACCATCACCATGGGTGTTTCGCTCATGGGTTGCGGCGACGAGAACCTCGACCGCATGTGCACGAAGATCTACGACCACGTGACGCACACGGCTGAGCATCTGGTCGAGACCGCCGAGAACCTCGAGCGCGAGTACGGTATCCCCATCGTCAACAAGCGCGTTTCCGTCACCCCGGTGGCGCAGATCGCCGCGTGCTGCAAGGATGAGGACCTCACCCCCATCGCGCACGCCCTCGACCGCGCGGCCGAGACACTCGGCATCGATTACCTGGGCGGCTTCTCCGCACTCGTCCAGAAGGGCATCGGCGACGCCGATCGCCGCGTTATCCAGTCCATCCCCCAGGCGCTCGCCACCACGAGCCGCGTCTGCTCCAGCGTCAACGTCGCCAGCCTGCGCGCCGGCATCAACATGGATGCCGTGCTCATGGCCGCCCAGACCATCATCGATGCCGCTAAACTCACGGCCGACCAGGATTCCGTCGGCGCTTCCAAGTTTGTCTGCTTTGCCAACATGGTCGAGGACTCCCCGTTTATGGCGGGCGCCGTCCACGGCGGTGGCGAGGCCGACGCCGTCATCAACGTAGGCGTCTCGGGCCCCGGCGTTATGGCCGCAGCCCTGGAGACGCTGCCCGATTCCGCCTCGATGATGGAAGTCGCCGAAAAGATTAAGCAGACCGCCTTTAAGATCACCCGCGCCGGCGAGCTCATGAGCCGCGAGGCCGCCCATCGCCTGGGGGTCGAGAAGGGCATTGTCGACCTGTCGCTGGCCCCCACGCCTGCCATCGGTGACTCCGTTGCCCGCATCCTCGAGATCATCGGCGTGGGCACCTGCGGCGGCCCGGGCACGACCTGCGCGCTCGCCATGCTCAACGATGCCGTCAAGAAGGGCGGCGTCATGGCCAGCTCCAGCGTGGGCGGTCTCTCCGGCGCCTTTATCCCCGTGTCCGAGGACGCCGGCATGATCGCCGCCGTCGAGGCCGGTGCGCTTTCGCTCGAGAAGCTCGAGGCCATGACCTGTGTGTGCTCCGTCGGCCTGGACATGATCGCCATCCCCGGCGACACCCCAGTCGAGACCATCGCCGGCATCATCGCCGACGAGATGGCCATCGGCGTCATCAACAACAAGACCACGGCCGTCCGCGTGATTCCCGCCATCGGCAAGGGCGTGGGTGACTGCGTCGAGTACGGCGGCCTGTTCGGCCGTGCGCCCATCATGCCGGTGAACCCCAACGCCGGCACCGTGCTTGCCCATCGCGGTGGACGCTTCCCGGCGCCGCTGAACTCGCTGAAGAACTAGCTGAGGGGGACTGGCGAGGAGCCCCGGGGAGGGCAAATATATAAGGTCG
>DAWCEJ010000180.1:0-2720 GCA_052274955.1 Collinsella sp. | reverse complement strand
TCCGCACTGGCCTCCAAGGCCACGGGCTTCCCCATCGCCAAGGCCGCCGCTCGCCTGGCCGTGGGCTACACGCTCGACGAGATCGTCAACGACATTACCAAGGCAACACCCGCCTGCTTTGAGCCCACGATCGACTACTGCGTGGTCAAGGTGCCACGCTTTGCCTTCGAGAAGTTCAAGGGCACCGACCCCACGCTCACCACGCGCATGAAGGCCGTGGGCGAGATTATGGCGATCGGTCGCACCTTTGAGGAGGCCTTCGGCAAGGCCATGCGCTCGCTGGAGGACGGACACCAGGGCATTTGCGCCGGTGGCAAGGAGGGTGCCGACAAGCTGAGCGACGACGAGCTCGCCCAGGCCGTGGGCACCCCGACCGAGCACCGCATCTTCTTTGTGGTCGAGGCCCTGCGCCGCGGCTGGGACATCACCCGCATCCATGCCATCTGCGGCATCGATCCGTGGTACCTCAACCGTATCAACGACATGGTGCAGGTCCAGGAAAGCATCCGCGGCCTGCGTGTGGAGGATATCGACGCCGACGCGATGCGCCTGCTCAAGCAGTACGGCACGAGCGACGCCGAGATTGCCGCGCTGACCGGCTCGGACGAGCGCTTTGTTCGCGCTTATCGCAAGGGCCTGGGCGTGGTTCCCAGCATGAAGACGGTCGATACCTGCGCTGCGGAGTTCTCGAGCGCCACGGAGTACCACTACAAGACGTACGAGAACATCTACCGCACGAGCCCGGATGCCAAGAAGCGCGTAGCTCCCGACGAGACCACGCCGGCGGACAAGCCCAAGGCGATGATTCTGGGTGCCGGCCCCAACCGTATTGGCCAGGGTATTGAGTTCGATTACTGCTGCGTGCACGCGAGCTACGCGCTGGCGGCCCGCGGCGTTGAGACCATCATGGTCAACTGCAACCCCGAGACCGTTTCGACCGACTACGACACGTCCGACCGCCTTTACTTTGAGCCGCTCACCTACGAGGACGTCATGGACGTTATCGATGTTGAGCGCCCCGACGGCGTCGTGGTGACGCTTGGCGGCCAGACCCCGCTTAAGCTGGCGCGCATGCTCGAGGAGAGTGGCGTCAACATCATGGGCACCAAGCCCGATGCCATCGACTTTGCCGAGGACCGCGAGCGCTTTGCCGCCCTGCTCGACAAGCTGGGCATCATGTACCCGCCGGCGGGTCAGGCCACCTCGTTTGAGGAGGCCGAGGCCGTTGCCGCACACATTGGCTACCCGCTGCTGGTACGTCCGAGCTACGTGCTGGGCGGCCGCGGCATGATGATCGCCTACGATGCCGAGCACCTGCGCGATTACATGGCCGAGGCCGCGCGCATTAGCCCCGACTACCCGGTGTATCTGGACCGCTTCCTGGAGGGTGCGATCGAGTCCGATGTCGACGCCCTGTGCGATGGCGAAGAGGTCTACATTGGCGGCATTCTGGAGCATATCGAGGAGGCCGGTATCCACTCTGGCGACTCCGCGACCTGCATCCCGCCGTTCAGCTTTAGCGAGAGCCTGCAGGCAAAGCTTCGCGAGACCACGCGCCGCATCGCGATGGCGCTGGGCGTACGCGGCCTGGTCAACGTGCAGTACGCCATCAAGGGCGAGACCGTCTACGTGATCGAGGCCAACCCGCGTGCCAGCCGCACTGTGCCGTTTATCTCCAAGGCCACCGGCGTGCCGCTCGCCAAGTGTGCCGCACGTATCATGGCGGGCCATTCCATCTCGAGCTTGGGCCTGCCGAGCGACGAGCGTCAGCTGGACTGGTTCTGCATGAAGGAAGCCGTTATGCCCTGGGGTCGTTTCCCGGGCGCCGACGTTATCCTGGGGCCCGAGATGAAGTCGACGGGCGAGGTCATGGGTATCGCCAAGAGCTATCCCGAGGCATACGCTAAGACGCAGCTGGCGATTGACTACAAGCTGCCCGACCCGAGCGCCGGCAAGGTGTTCATCAGCGTGTGCGACCGCGACAAGCGTCATATCCTTTCGGTCGCGCGTATCCTTCGCTACCTGGGCTTTGATATCTGCTCCACCGAGGGTACGGCGCGCGTCCTGCGCGGCGGCAACGTGACGTGCGAAGTCGTGGAGAAGATCAGCGGCCCGCACGACGGCGAGTGCCCCAACATCGGCGACCTCATCGCCGATGGCAAGATTGCGGTGATCATCAACACGCCGTACGGCCCGGGTTCTCGTGGCGACGGCTACCTGCTGCGCACCGAGGCCGTGCGCCGCGGCGTGACCTGCGTGACGGCGATGTCTGCGGCCAACACGTACGTGAGCGCCATCGAGGCCGTGCGCGAGGACCAGCAGGGTCACGGCAGCGCCAACGACATGGGCATGGACGTCATCGCCCTGCAGGACCTGCCGCAGCGCACGGTGTAGTTGACCTGGCCGGCCGGGGCGGGAGGGGCCGAGATTTCCCCCTTTCGCTCCGGCTGCAAGCAGAGTCGCTCAGGAGGAAACACGGCCCCTCCCGCCCCGGCCTACGGTGACTCAATTGCACCGTGTGCCGCCGAAGGGGCTTTGCGCGATGACTAGGGCTGAATAAAAAGTGAGTGTGGGCTCCGCCGTTCGTTCGAACGGCGGAGCCCACGTTAATATTTCAGCCAACGTACGTCATGGCAATCCCCGGTAGGTCGCAGGGTGGCGGCTGAGCCTTTCCCTCGGGAAACTTCGCGAAGCCCAGTTCCCGAGGGAAAGGCTCAGCC
>DAWCEJ010000179.1:0-5975 GCA_052274955.1 Collinsella sp. | reverse complement strand
CCTGCAAGCGCGAGGCGGTGCTGGTCGCTGCCGCGGGTCGCTCGGTGGTCGATGCTCTGACCGCGCGAGTGAAGGACGCGGTTGGAGCGGGCGGCCCGGCGCGAGTGTCGCTCGGCGAAGTGTCCGAGATGATCGATGTTGTGCGCTTGGGTCTTTCGGCCGGTCTTTCGTTTGATGCGGCGCTTGAGATTTTCTGCGCCAACCGCCGGTCAGTGCTCGCTCTTCGCCTTGAGCGCGCCTGCATGGCGTGGCAGGTGGGCGTGGGCACGCGTGAGGACGAGTTGTTGGCCGCCGCGCGCGACCTGGACGTGCGAGCGCTCGAGACCTTTGCCATCACGGTGGGGCAGGCGCTCGCCCTGGGTGCCCCACTTGCCGAGACGCTGGCCGCTCAAAGTCGCGAGATCCGTGCGGCTCATCGCGCCGCGGTCGAGCGCGAGATCGAGCGTGCGCCCGTCAAGCTGTTGATTCCCACCGGCACGCTCATCTTGCCGGCGTTGCTTCTGTCCATATTGGGCCCGCTGCTGGGAGCAGGCGGGATGACGTAGGGAGGAATACATGAACACGATGACTGACGCTGCTGGCAAGGTCCAGGGCTGGGCGTTTTGCCGGGCGGCACATGTTCGTCAGCGCACCAAGGAACTATTGCAGGAGGAGAGCGCACAGGGTACCACCGAGTATGCCATCTTGGTCGGCGTGCTCGTGGTGATTGCGATTATCGCCATCGTCGCATTTAAGGGCAAGGTCCAAGATCTATGGAACGCTATCAGCGAGGGCATCAACAGCCTGTAGAGGGCGAGCGCCCCATCGGGATGCTGCTGGTGTTTGCTTGCCTGACCGTGGCGATAGCGGCGGTGCTTTGGGGGCTTAACGCCGCGCGGCAGCAGCGTCCTGGGACCGCCTCCGATTTGGGCTCAGATTCGGCGGTGGCGTCTCAAAAAGATGAGATGCGAGATGCGGACGATTCGGATGTCGCTGTCACGGCGCAAACCTTTCTGCGGACGCTCGACAAGCGGTCTGGCACTGCGACGGATTCGCCTGAGGGCAACGCGATTGCGGTCCGGCTTGCATGGTCCGAGGACCGACCGATGACCGAAGCGGCGGCGGATATGCTGCGTGCCTATCGCGAGGTACCCACGGCGCAACTTGCTCTGAGCGGCTATCTCGACATCAAGGGAAACGTGTGGGGCGCCATCGTGCGCGACGGACGCGGCTGGGTCGATATGGTGACAATTGCCGCGGATGCTGGCGATGCTTCGTGTCGTCTGCGCGCCGTGCGCCTGAGCCCGCAGGCAACGGACTCAAAGGAGGGATCGTGAAATGCATGATGTCCTGCGTGAGGAATCTGCCCAGGCGACGGTCGAATACGCCATCGTCACGGTGGCGCTGTTATCGATCGTGCTGGCGATCGCGGGGCTTTGGCGTGCCGGCACCGATGGGCGCTTGGCGGCGCTGGTTGAGCGGGCGGCATCCCATGGCGTTGCCTCGACGTCGGTTATCGACGCCGCTGCGGCCGCTAAGGACATCGCGTTGTATTGATGCCGCGCGCGAGGACCGGGCGCAGTCTACGGTCGAGGCCGCTTTTTTGCTGCCGACGTTTCTGACACTCATCCTTCTCGCGCTGCAACCGGTGTGCCTGCTCTATACGCGCGCGGTCATGGAGTCTGCCGCCGCCGAGACCGCGCGGCTCATGACCACGACGACGGCGGAGGACGACGATCTTAAGGAGTTCGCCCGCCGCCGACTTGCCGCAGTGCCCAACGTTTCGATCTTTCATGCCGGCGGGCCGTTGTCGTGGGATATCGAGCTTGGCCGGGCCGGTGCGGGTGGCGTCTCGTCCGTGTCCGTTTCCGGCGAGGTCAAGCCGTTGCCTGTGATCGGTGCGTTTGCGCAGGCTATGGGTGGTACCGCCGAGGGCGGCTACGTTGAGCTCAAGGTCGATGTCTCGTATCAATCGCGTCCCGAATGGCTGGAGGGAGATTATGATTCGTGGATTGCTGCATGGGATTAAGCGTTTCTGGTCTAGACGCGTTTTGACGCACCGTCCGAGCTGCCATCGCAAGCGAGGCGGCTTTATGGGTCGAGCCGGTGTCGATCTGTTTATCGAAGACGGCGCCTATACCACGCTTTCTTCTGCCGTGGTCATCCTAGTGGTGCTCACATTGTTGTTTTCGTCGACCGCGGCGATATGGAGCATGTCGCGTGCCGGGGATACCCAGGTGGCGGCTGATAGCGGCGCGCTGGCGGGTGCCAACGTAGTGTCGTCCTATCACACAGCTGCCACGGTGGTTGATGCGAGCATCTTGAGTCTGGGGCTGGCGGGGTTTGCCACGATCGGGACGGGCCTGGTCGCCATCCTCATCCCGGGTGCCGAGCCGGTTGCCGGCAATATGGTCGACACCGGGATTGAGATCATTAAAACGCGCAACAAGTTTGCCAAAAGCGCATCGGAAGGCTTACAGAAAATCGAAACGGCTCTGCCGTATCTGATCGCCGCGCGTGCCACGCAGACGGTGTCGGCGCAGGATACCGATAGTGTGACCTATACCGGTACGGCGCTTGCCGTGCCCAGGACATCCGAGTCGGACTTCGCTGCGCTCAAAGGATCAGAGATCTCGACCGATACCATTAAAGACACATCAGATGATTTAGAGTGTGCGGCCGAGGAACTGCGGAAGGCTTCTGAGGACACGGCGAAGGCTAAAGAGCGTGCTTGGCTGGCGGATTGTGGTGGGTCTGACAAGGGCTCGGTCGGCAGCTGTTCTTGCATGTGGGAGCGTGCGAAAAGCCTAACGGATCTCTCCGGTGTTCAAAATCCGCATTACTCATCGAGCGTTACGTGGGAGCCCCAAGTTGCCCTTGATCGCGCGAAGGACTACTACCATTGGCGTCTGACAAATGAGAAGCCCCACGGCTCGAGTGTCGAGATGAAGGCAGAGTCTGCGGCGCGTAAGGCGTTTTATACCTATGCGAGCGCGGAGGTCGATCGGGCACATATAACCGAGAACGTAGACAGGGTTTCCTCCTATATTCCGCTGCTGCCGCGCAACTCTGATGAGGTTCGGGCGACGGAACTCTATACCGATGCGGTGTGGCCGACTAGCGTGAACGATGACAAGGCGTATCTGCATTACGGGACGACCTGCCCTAACTATAAGAAAGGGACGCCGAGCGGATTTGCTTCGGTTGCCGATTACGATGGACAGGATAAATGCAGCAAATGCCATTTTGGCGTTTTGTCGCTTGGTGCTGTTGCGGCGCCTTCAACCTCTATCGAAAACGGCTTCGAATATCACTTCGACAAGTTTAAAGACGCCCTGGAGGACTACGTCGACTGTCGCAACAAGGAGCTCGAGCTCGAGCGTCAGACCGAGGACGAAGCCGACCGTGCGGGCAATGCGTTCGATACCGCCATCAAAGAACTTTCCGGTGAGCGTCCGCGTATCGCCCCACCTGGCCGCAACGGCGTAGTCGCCTTTGCAGTTTCGGGTGATATTACCAGCCCCGATCAACTTAACTCTTCGTTTAACACGGCGGTTGAGCTTGGCAGTCGCGGTGCCATCTCTGCCGCGGTACTGGCGCCCGATGAGGCGACGGCGCAAAACAACGTGCTTTCGCGATTTTTCTCGACATTGAAGGAACGCTCGGGTGGCGTTGCCGGCGTACTCGATGGCGTCATGGATGTTTGGGGGCGGCTGCTTGTGGGATACGGAGACATCCAAGGTTCGGCCGACGAACTTATGGACGAGATGATTAAGGGCCTAGGAGGGGGCAACGGCGCGTTGGGCTCCATTGCGTCGTGGCTTGGCGATACCGTTTCGGCGTCCGTGGCGGCGCTGGGCTTGGAGCCGTGCGACTTGCGCCTGCGAAAGCCGGTGCTGACCGACACCGCCAATGTCATCAAGAGCCCGGGGTCTGACATCACGGCTCTTTCTAATGCGCAGGACGAGCTACGAAGTATTCCGTTGGGCGTGACCGACCCCAAGGCGCTTTGCGAAGCGCTGGAATATCAAGTCGAGCGCACCATCAGCGGCACGACGTTCACGCTTGCGGAGATTCCGCTGCCCGGCGGCGGTTCCATCCCACTTACCGTCGATGTCACCACACTGGCGGGTGCCTTGGGCGGTGGGTCGTAATGGGCATCCGCATGCGTCTGCGCGAGGAGCGCGCCCAAGCGACGGTGGAGATAGCAGTGGTTACGCCCGTCCTGCTGGTTCTGGCGCTTATCGTGTACAACGTCATGGTCTTTGCCGGTGCGGTCGCACGCTTCGATCGCGTGGTGCCCGATATCGTGCTAGCACATGCCGTGGCGCCGAGCGGGAAGGGCGATGGCAGCTCCATCGATGCTTCCGCGACCGTTCAGGCTCAGATCCATCAGGCCATGGAAGGCTATGACTTGCTGATCGAGGTCTCGAGCGAACAGGGTGCGACGACATCGGATGGCGGTTTGCTTTCGCTTTCCGGCACGTTTAGGACCTATACCTGCACCATGCGCTATGAGCCGTGGCCGAGCTCGCTCAGCATCGCCGGCGTTTCGCTGGGGGCACCGGCAAAGTTGTCACACGAGCGCGCGGTGACGGTCGATCCATGGCGTCCGGGGGTGGTCATGTGACCGCGGTCTCGTCCTACATCGCCTACGCGCGGGCACTCAACAGGCTGGGCTGGACGCCGGCCGAGTTTGCGGTGGCGGAGTCGTTTGCCGTGCGCCTGCGCGGCATGCTGGGACGGTGTCCGGTTGCCGCCAACGGTCTGCCGCTCGTCATGGCATTTCCACGCTGCTCTTCGGTCCATACGTGTTTTATGGCCTATCCCATCGACATCGCCTTCATCGATCGCGACGGCAATATCCTCGCGCGCTACGAAAAGGTACGTCCCTGGCGTATGTGCTCCTGCCCCGGCGCCTGGGCCGCACTAGAGCGCCCTTCAATCATTGTTTCGACCCCTGCTCTCCAACGCGTGCCGGCTTAAGAATTGGCGATAGCGGACTTTCGTCATACGAAATTGGGTAAGATGGAGGAGAAGATGCACGGATGTTGAGATCCATCCCAACGCTAAAAAGCACCTGACGGAAAAGCAGGTGCTTAGCGCTTGGCTTGCGGTTACTGAGTGCATTCGTCGCGAGTCGAAGGACGAGCCGCCGAGATGGCTTGCGATTGGATGGCTCCCAGACGGACGAAGCGTGGAGCTTGTTGCGGTCGAGCTTGTCCGTGGGTGGCTTATCATTCATGCCTTGTCTCCAGTCCAGAAGAAATTTTGGCAGGAGATTGAACGGGCTCGGCAAAGGGGTCGATGATGGGTAAGACGTATACGGCCGCTAATGGTCAGGTTGTAACGGATGAAATGATTGACGCGTGGTGCGAGTCGTACGAGCGCGGAGAGTTTCCGGATGGCGAACACACCGTTGGTGGGATCGTGCATGGACGGCCCCCACTCTCAGGTGAGGGGACGGCAACGCTGTCGGTCAAGATTCCTCTGGGAATGAAGGAGGCCATTCGTCGACGGGCGGCTGCCGAGGGGATGACGCCAAGTGAGTTTGCCCGTGCGGCTCTGAGCGAAAAACTTCTTGCTGCCGGCTGATGCCTCTGACGTGCCGATTTAAAGAACCGAGGCTGTGCTCAAAAACTTTTTTAAAATTCTCGGTTGACCGGAACGCGTCCTTGGTTATACTAATCACGCCTTGAAACAAGGCACACCTCAAATGGCTGGGTAGCTCAGTTGGTAGAGCAGAGGACTGAAAATCCTCGTGTCAGGGGTTCGATTCCCTTCCCCGCCACCTTGAATTGACTAGGACCTCTGCAAAGGGGTCCTTTTCTTTATGCAGCCCCCACATGGAATCGAACCCCGTGAGGGCGCGGAGCTGAGTAAACGCGTAAGCGTTTGCCAGCGCAGCTCGCAAGGCGCGTAAGCGCCGCAGCGGTCCGTCCGCGCAGCGCGCGGACGCGATTCCCTTCCCCGCCACCTTGAATTGACTAGGACCT
>DAWCEJ010000178.1:0-3829 GCA_052274955.1 Collinsella sp. | reverse complement strand
TGGCCTGCTTGGATAACGGAATCATATCATAGAAACGAACGGCTGTTCGAATGGTTTGGCTGACAGATTGAGATGCGTGCGTGGTGTTTGGCGGTCGGCCTGACCCCGTCGATGATTTCTCTGCCTTCCCGGCTCCTCATCTATGACTGCCGTTTCCCCATATAAAACCTGCCAAAATGAACCTGTCCCTTTTTGGTCGGTGCGAAATGGGTAATACTAAAGAGTTATCCGACCAGATGGGAACCGATCGATGGCCTATATCGAATTCAAAGACGTCATCAAAGCATACGGCGAGGGCGATGCCCGCATTCATGCACTCGACGGCGCGAGCTTTACGGTCGAGCGCGGTGAGCTTGCCATTATCCTGGGCGCCTCGGGTGCCGGCAAGACCACGGCGCTCAATATCCTGGGCGGCATGGATACGGTAACCTCTGGCACCGTGACGGTGGACGGGCGCGATGTGAGCGCCGCCAACGAGGCGCAGCTCGTGGAATATCGCCGCGCTGACGTCGGCTTTGTCTTCCAGTTCTACAATCTGGTCCCCAACCTGACGGCGCTCGAAAACGTCGAGCTCGCAGCTCAGATCTGCCCCGATTCGCTCGATGCCGAACAGACGCTTCGTCAGGTTGGTCTGGGCGAGCGCCTGGGCAACTTTCCGGCACAGCTTTCGGGCGGCGAGCAGCAGCGCGTGTCCATTGCCCGTGCACTGGCCAAGAACCCCAAGCTACTTCTGTGCGACGAGCCCACGGGTGCACTCGACTACAAAACCGGCAAGCAAATCTTGCAGCTGCTGCAGGACACTTGTCGCAAGCAGGGCATCACGGTCATTATCATCACCCATAACTCCGCGCTGGCGCCCATGGCCGATCGCTTGATTCGCTTTAAGAACGGTCGCGTGGAGAGCGAGACGGTCCAGCAAAATCCCGTGCCGATCGAGACGATCGAGTGGTAGCGCCCATGGATCAGAACCGCCAAAACAGCCAACGCCGCGACGCGCAGAACACGGAGCGCGAGCAGGATTTTGCGACCTATCGCACCGCCCAAAGCTCAAACGACATGGTGCCGACGGTTTTTCGCCGTGGCATCTACCGCACGATTCGCGGCAGTCTTAAGCGCTTCTTGTCTATCGTCGTGATCACCGCGCTCGGCGTGAGCGTGATGTGCGGCCTTAAAGCGGGTTGCGAGGACCTGCGCGATTCGGTCGACGCCTATTTTGACCAGCAGAATGTCTATGACATTAACGTGCAGTCGACCTATGGCCTTACGCGCGACGATCTTGCGGCCATTCAAGAGGTCGACGGCGTCGAGACGGCCGAGGGCATCTATACCGAGACCGCCTACACCGCCGTGGGTACTACGCGCGAGCGCGTAGTCGTGCAGAGTCTTTCCAAGGAGAATATCGATCAACCGGTGCTGGTGAGCGGCGATTTGCCCGAGAGCGCCGGTGAGGTTGCGGTGACTTCGAAGTTCTTGAAGGCTTCGGGCAAGAAAATCGGCGATACGGTGAGTTTTGCCGCCAATGACGCGAGCTCGTCGAACCAAAGCGCCAAGGATCAGTTTGCCGCGGGCGATTATACCATTACGGCCGAGGTTCTCGATCCCACCGACGTGAGCTCCGACTCGACGGTCAACGCCTTTCGCGCTGCTTCGGCGGCGGACTATAAGTTCTATGTGAGTGAGGACGCCGCGACATCTTCTTCCTACTCCGCTGTCCACGTGATCGTCGAAGGAGCCAAGAGTCTCAACTCCTATTCGGATGCCTACGCGGCAAAGATCAATGAGGTCAAGGGCAATATCGAGAAGATCCGCGAGGAGCGTGAGAAGGCGCGCGCCCAGGAGCTGACGGTCGACACGCCGGCGAGCTTGGACGCGGCTGAGCGTCAGGCGAATATGCTCTTTGGGATTGAGCAGGACAACATCAATCGCATGGCCGAGGGCAGCGACGAGCGTGCGCAGGCGCAAGCCGACCTGGATCAGCGTCGCGCCGCCGCCGATCAACAGTTTGCCGATGCCCGCGCCGAGCTTTCCGATCTGGGCGAATGCACCTGGTACATCCAGGACCGCGGCAACATCGCAAGCTACTCGAGCGTGGAGAGCGACAGCTCGTCAATTGAGGCCATCGCCACGGTGTTCCCGTTCATCTTCTTTATCGTCGCCGTGCTCATCAGCCTTACCACCGCCACGCGTATGGTCGAGGAGGAACGCACACTCATCGGCCTGTATAAGGCACTCGGTTATTCGCGCGGACGCATCCTGTCCAAATACGTGGACTATGCGCTGTGGGCTTGTCTGATCGGCGGCGTGCTCGGCAATATCATCGGATTTGTGGGCCTGCCGCTGTTCCTGTTTACGGTGTTCGACGACATGTACTCGCTGCCCCAGATGCTGCTTTCGTACGACATCGTGTCCTCGATCGTTTCGGTGGCGCTGTTTGCCGTGGGCGTGGTGGGCGCCACGATTATCGCCTGCCGCCACGAGATGGCCGAGACCCCGGCCTCGCTTATGCGTCCCAAGGCCCCGCGCGCTGGCTCGCGCATCTTGCTCGAGCGCATCGGCTTTATCTGGCGCCGCATGGGCTTTTTGAACAAGGTGGCGGCGCGTAACCTGTTCCGCTACAAAAAGCGCGCCTTTATGACCATCTTCGGTATTGCCGGCTGCACGGCGCTCGTGATCTGCGGCATGGGCATCCGTGATACGTCGGTCGCGCTTTCGCCCAAGCAGTACGGACATATCACGCGTTATGACCTGCTGGCGGTCGCCAACCCCGATGACTTTACGCAGGCGTGCGCGGCGCTTGATGAGCGCAGCGCGGCCAGTGATTCCAACGTGACCGTGACTTCGACGCTGCCGATTATGACCGACAACGTCACCTTTACATTCGGCGGAAAGAGCGAGACCGTGCAGCTGATCGTGGTGCCCGATGACCGCACGAACGATCTGGACGACTATGTTCGCCTTGAGGATGAGTCCAAAGAACCGCTCGCCCTGCGTGACGGGGATGTGTATTTGAGCAAGAGCTCTCAGCTGGTGCTGGGGATCAAACCGGGTGATACGGCGCATGTCCAGGATTCGTCGCTCAATGTTGCCAAGGTTAAAGTCAGCGACATTTCGCTCAACTATCTGGGCAACACGCTTTACATGACGCAGGGCACCTATGAGCGCGCGTTTGGCCGAAGCGCACGCCTTAACGGCATCCTTGCGCTGCTTAAGGGCTCGTCGGCCGATCAGATTGCGTTTGCCAACCGTCTTAAGAGCGATGGGTGGATTACGCTGTCGAGTACCGCCGAGCATTGGGAAAACTATGAGGCAAACTTTACGATTATCAATTCGGTCGTAGTGCTTGTGACCTTTATGGCGGCGTGCCTGTCGTTTGTGGTGGTGTTTACGCTGTCTAATACGAATATTTCGGAGCGCGAACGCGAGCTAGCGACCATCAAGGTACTGGGCTTTCGCCGTGGCGAGGTGCACCATTACGTCAACAAGGAGACGTTGATTCTTACGGCGATTGGAGCCGCACTGGGCGTACCGCTGGGCGGCTTGCTGGCCGAGAGCTTTACCTACATTTTGCAGATGCCGTCGCTGTACTTTGACGTCGAGGTCGAGCCGCTAAGTTACGTGCTCGCCGTGGTACTTTCCTTTGGCTTTACATTTATCGTCAACCTCGCTACCAATCGCACCCTCAATAAGATCGACATGGTCGGCGCCCTCAAGAGCGCTGAGTAACCTGCCAAAAAGGGACAGGATTATTATGGCAGGTTTTATCTGGGCAGCCGCCGGACAACCATGGTCGCTGCCGCGAGGACGGGAGAGGGAGCAAGGGCAGTGTCCG
>DAWCEJ010000177.1:0-23878 GCA_052274955.1 Collinsella sp. | reverse complement strand
GCGGGGGTGGCGGTGCTGCTGCTTGTCGCTGCGTTTGCCGCGGGCGCGTTTGTGCTGGCGCCGTTTTCGGCCTCGCCCGCGTCGCTGGCTGTGGCGTCGGCCTGAGCCTGCTGCCCGGCGGTTGCCTGAGGCTGCGTGGCTTCCGCGATGGCCGCCACGGGCATCGTCGCGCTGACCATGGACGTGCACGCGATCGCGCAGAGCAGGTAGTAAAGGGGTCGTTTCATAGCGGAGCCTCTCGGTGAGCAGCCAATAAGGTCCGAAGGCGGCTCCAGTCCAGCACTCCGCAAATATTTTGTTGCGGTTTATTTTACGGGAACCCCACTCAACAACAGCGAACTTTCTGGCTTTTGTTGGGGAGGGGAGGGGGCTGTGGACCCGCTTTAGTCCCCGTCGGCGCTCTGACCCGTGCTGGGTTGACTATACGCGATGCGGCAGCTTCAACGTGAGGCCGCCTTTCGTTTCTTCGAGACTCGACACCGAGGCCTTCCAGGAAAAGTCCACGAGGCTGCTGCTTAGGTCAAGTTCTGCGTGGTCGTATTTTTCAATTTTGCAGCCCGGGCGATTCTCGTCTGGTAAAAGGCGACATTCGACCGGTCGCGACCCGATGATTTGATACTCCTTCTGATATACGTGCCTGGGCGTTTTGATAACGAGATTGTGCGGGATGCCCTCAAAGATCCCATTGGTTTACTTTGACCGAGGACTTGATGGACTCACTGTGCGTATAAATTTATGTCCGCGCTAGCCGTTAGGCCGTAAGCAAACAGTGTGAGGGGGCAAGTTCCGTTCCTCTGTCACGACAACCGGGATGAGGTCTATCTTTGCTCAAGATGGGAGGGCGACATAGATACGACATGAGGGATTGCTCGCTATACCATGAAATATGTTGCTGATTGTTGGCTATATGATTTGCTTATTCGATGAGGTGGTCTATATATGTTCGATGAAAATTTAGGTTTGTCAGCTGCCTTTAGACAGGATTTTCCCGCATACAATCTATCAAAGGATAATCTTGTCTCATTTAAAAAGGCATCGGCTCCTTATTTCAGAGCCGCTAAAAATAATTCTATGCCCGACCGTTGTCTAATCTGCGGTGAAGAGATGCCCAAGTTCTGCCTGTCCCATACTGTGCCTCAATTCTGTCTAAGGGCGATTGCAGTTGACGGCAAGCTGCTCACAAGCTCTGCTGTCGTTGGTGGAAATCTTGTCGAAGATAAGGTTGGCATAGGAAAGGCGGCGACTTTCAAGCGGGTTTGCAGAAGATGCGACAGCGAATATTTTAAGCTATACGAGACGCCCGAGACGCTTTTGACATTTCCAAGTTCGCAAGTTCTAGGTCAAATTGCTGCCAAAAATCTTCTTCGTGAGGTTTCCAAGGCTAGGCAGGACATTGGGCTCAAGGCTGCACTGGGAGAGGATGTCCCGCCAATGATTCGTGCGATTGCGGATGTAAGGACTATCGACGCGATTGAGGATGAGAAAGCTATTAAGACTGCCTTAAGGGTGGGTAATAATCCAAAGTCATCGAATGCTTTTCATGTTGTGTTTTACACGGTGCTGCCTTATACCGCTCCATTTGTCTTTCAGCAGATGATTAGCCCTCTTGCAGATTTCGACGGGAATGTCATTAATTATTCTTACAATCTAAATCCTAAATACCGCATTGAGCCGCTTCATGTCTGTGTTCTGCCTACAAAAGGATGTACTGTCGTCCTATTGTTTAGGAGCGAGAAGGCAAAACGATACAGGAAGTTTGAGAGACAATTCAATGCCCTTAGCGAGGCCGAAAAATTACAATCCATTGTCAAGCTGGTGTTTGCATATTCAGAAGATGTATTAATTAGCCCAGGAATTGGTACAGGCGTGTTGAAGGATGAAAATCTCGTATCTCTGGCAAGGATGAATTCGATATATCTGGGCTTTGGCGATTCTTTTGATGACTACAAAAGAACAACAGCAACAACGGCTATGCAGGATTATGCGATTGATAATCTGCCAAATCCTCCTGAGTTGCTTTCGAGTGAGTATGCACTGACTTCGATTAACTCCTAAGACTATTACGGCTGGTACCGCCTTCGCTATTCTCGTCCGTAGAAAGCGGAGGCGGCATTTTGCGTCAAGCGTTATTGCGATAGCGGAATGATGACCCCTATTGATTGGCGTTCATACTCCCGTGTTGTGGTTGTCGATGCCAATTAAATCAGATTTCAATAATTGAGGGCGAGGCCCGCATCTTGTGTGCTGAATGAAATCATGTCTAGTGTAAATAGATACTCGATGGCATCTCTGATGGATTATCGATGCGCTCGATAATCAGCCTTTGCTCAAGTAGCAATTTATGCATATGATTCTTTCCGTGATCTTTGTTATCAAGAGTGGCGCCGTATTCAATTAGTAAATGTGAAATACGAGAGTAGAGATTTTCCCGTATATCTTGCTCGTCAATCGATTCATTAAGTTTGTTGGAAAAGACTTTGTAGAGAAAAACGAGTGTTGTATTACCTCCATAAAGATTTACTGAATCGAAAATGGATTGAAAGTAGGAATAATCCGCTTTAGCAAGTGAATGACCAAATACTTTAATTAAGTTTGTACCGTTGTCGCCAAGCTTGATTATCTGAGCTTTCCTATGATTTTCTAGCGATAAAAGTCTATAAGTTTTAGTAAAAGGTAATGCTGGATCATCTTCTGGTACATCTTTTCCGTCAATTCCAAAGATAGTTTCCGTTGCGCCCAACACTCCATGAACATTGCGAACAGCTTCAATCCCTAGTCGATAATTATCAGCTCCGAACGGGACCGTATAATTAAAATTCAATATAGATGAGGTTGTTAACGGCTGTTCTGAGTCAGTTAGACAGCTATCGCGTATGGCGGCAAAATAGCGCTTTGCGTCGTTTGCATATGTGGCGCTTTGCATCACCTGTTCATTAAGATAACAGCCAAAGCTGTGCTCGTAATGCTTTAGCTCAGATAAGAGATAGCTTGTTAGTTCCCGCTGGGATATATCATTTTTCCCAATAAGTTGTACTGCGAACTTATACAGTTCCGACTCTGGATGGAATGGCTTATTTGGACCCCACGGATTAAAGGCTCGAGCCCGCGGGTGGTACATGCTGTCAATCTTGGAACTTGCTTTTCCGTCTCTAAAAACATAAGCCGAAATCAAGCTTTCTATATCGCACCATAAAGGATCACCCTCTCCGACCTCCGCGAGAATGAAATCCCAGATATTTCTTTCGTCCTCTGGGATTGATTCATATGAAAAAGTACCGTTTGTTCTATTACCAAAAAAATGAGAAAACTTAGATTTCAACCCGCAAGCAAGATCGAATCCGTTGCCAAGAATAATTAGCTGGTGCATTATACTGCCCCTCTATGCCCGAGCTGGCCGACGTCTAGGCAAATTTTTACCCATTTTAATGAGTGTCTATCGATTGATTTTGGTATAGCTAATGCAGGGTATTGTTTTTCAGAAAACGCTAAGCATTTCGATTTTGAGCCTCAGTTTTAGTCGGGTATTTGGCGACTTTCGACCGGCCGCGTCCCGATGATTTAATACTCTTGATAGTGGGCATGCATTGGCGTTTTGGCTAACAAATTGTAGGGCGTGCCCCACAGCGACTCGCCAGTCAATCGTGGAGGTGGAGCGCCGAAGAAAATGATGCCGTGAATGGAAACATCATTTTCAGAACTCCTCTTTTGAATTAGCAGCCGCTCGAATCAGTTGTACTTCGCTGAGCAGATAAAGCCGGTACCGAATTTGAATTCATTAAGCATGAGCTCGGGGATCATGACTGCGTCGTCGCCAATATCGTTTTCGCGAACGGTAGACATTCGGTAAATCAGTAATTGTCAATTGGCGTAGATGTCCGTTCCGTATGCCGCTTCATTTCTAATGTATTGCTGTGTTCACGAGGTGGATCGTGGTAGTAGCCAGCTGCGTTCATGCAGAGGCATCTGTTCATTGGGTAATTGATATTTGACTTTTTGGGTGCGAACTTGAGCAGATGGGTGTTGGTGCCCTTGCACGCGTCGCGTCCTATCATTGTCGGGCTTGTCCCGGATCGCCTTATGCGTCCGGGCTTTTGCGTTAGGATAAGAGCGTCTCTAAAGACCATCGTGACGAATTGGCGTGCATCTGGCATCGTTCAGGGTGGTATCCCCTTGTGGCATGGGATCGCGTCTGCGGAGAGTCCTAGGGGCCGTTGCTAGACAAGGAGTGTCGGTTTTCTCTGCTATCCAACAAAAAGTTTGGATGAGGGGCGCGCTTGCGTTGGCGGGGTGCTTTTGTGCCGTAAGAGCCATTTTGATTCTGACATTATTGAACGTTGCGAAACGTTTGATGGGGACTGCTCTCATATTCAATTAATGGAATCTTTTGCATTCGGTCTGCTTATCAACGGGTATAAGGTGGCTATCTGGTTTGATTACGGCGGGTGATGTTTATGGCTAAACAGAAGATGTCTATTTATCTTATCAAAGAGGGTTTTGCCATTAGTGACGTTGTTGATGCTGATGATCCATATGTTCATCGACATCTTCTAGAAGATGGTTCAGTAGTCTATACAAAGCCATCGGATCCTCATCCGCCTAAATGGGTCGATTACTTTGACGGCCAATTGGAATCCGATGCTTTGGTTTCTTCTTCGGCAAGCGCTCTCCATCTAGTTCACGTTGCCGTGACGGGCGATTCCAAACGTCTGTTTGCTATCTCTTTTGGCTATGGATTTACTTTGCTGGATAAAGAAGTTGTCGAGGAGCGCTTTGGGCTTAAAGTAGCGCTCAATCAGGCGGTGGATGGTGGGCTGCGCAAGCTAAAGCGAACTGCGGTCTCAGGGAACGCGCGGAAGACCGACGAACAGATGCCACTTCCGTCTTCGGTTGACGCCTTTGAAATCGATGTTGAACGAGATTTGCTGGAAGGCGTGACGGTAAGCGGGGGCGATGGACTGCTTGCGACTGGGTCTATTACTGGATCGGATTCTCTTGCATTGAGTGTTGATGAGTCTGTAGATTCGATTGGTGATTATCTCAGGTCTGTCTATGCTGTTTATGCGCTTGATTCTTATAAAGCTAAATACGGCTGGGTCGACAGAATCGTTCCGGTGCGCAAACGGCTGCTTCAAGATGCGTTGAATTCTAAAGCTATTAGTCTCATTAACGCTCGCGACCAGAATATATGGCTCGCTGTCCCAGATATTCTTGAATGGGAGGCCGTTGCCGGTTTTCGTGTGGGGTCAAAGGGCGCTCTGCTTGACGATGTTTGTCTCGATATGGTCTATCCTGAACCGGAAAGTCTGCCCCAAAGCTACGACGACCTTTGTAATACTCGTATTTCTGTAATTGGGCAGGCAGAGGGCTCGGTGATTAATAGATGGCGCGCATCTGAGTGTCTATATGGCGAGGTCGAATTTCAAGGGAGCAGTTATTGCGCGAATAATGGGAAGTGGTACCGAATTGATACTGACTACAAATCATCGGTTGAATCTCGATTCTCTAAGATTCCGCTCTACTCAAGGGAATTGCCGGATTACTTTAAGGGCGAAAACGAGGGTCCGTATAACCAGCGTGTTGTGGAGCTGAATCCTTCGACCGAGCTGTTGCTTGACAAGAAGACCGTGTATTACGGCGGGCGAGGTAGTCAGGTTGAGCTTTGCGATATATTGCGTAAAGACGGCACGTTCATTCACGTTAAGCATTATCAGGGATCTTCGACTTTAAGTCATCTGTTCAACCAGGGTTTGGTCTCTGCGCGCTTGGTAAAGTCAGACCCAAGTTTCAGAAAATGTGCACAGAATGTTATCGACAAGATTGAGCCTAATTGTTTTAGTCTAGAACGGGACTCGGTAAAACAGGTCGTGTTCGCGATTATCTCTAAATTTGATGCAGCCAGGCCTGAGATTCCATTTTTTAGCAAAGTAGCACTGGATGTCGTGTGTTCTCAGCTGGGCGCGATGGACATTAATGTCGCATTGGCAAGAATCAAGGAGGTTCGAGCCGATTGAGGCTGATTTAATGATCCTGTTCAATTTGCGTTGCGCTCGAGGACTGAGAAGTTTATCCTGGTGTTTTCCGACATACCTTAGGTTATGCAGCATGTAGACGCTGCAAGGTCATCAAGCAGTACAATTATTGAGCTATTTAATTACTTGTAGACATGCGGGAGTCTGTATGGATGAATTTCGACCCAGACCATGGCTGACTCCTGCTCAGCAAGTTCAGCATCTTGAATCGGAAGGCATTAAATTCGAGCTCGCTTCGAAGGCTGATGCTGAACGGTACCTTGAGGCGAACAATAATTTCTTTCGAATCAACCTGTTTCGAAAAGGGTTTCCAAAGTACGAGGGCGGTCTGAACGATGGCCTCTTCATCGACTTGGATTTTGGAATGCTTCGCGATCTTGCAATCATCGATTATGAATTTCGCCAGGTACTCCTTTCGATTTCAATCGATGTTGAGCATTTTTCAAAACTTCAGTTGCTGAGGTACTTGGAAGCGCATCAAGAAGACGGGTATTCGGTTGTCGAGGAGTACATCGCTTCTAATAATCGAAAGCTGGAAAATGGGAAAACGGTTAATTCTGTAAAATCGGAAATCGACCGAGGCACAAAAGGATGCTATACAAATCAAATAATTGCTGGTTACCCTGGCTATCGCTATCCAGTTTGGGCATTTGTTGAGCTTATTCCTTTTGGCACCTTTAACCATTTTCTTTTATTTATCGCAAACAAATATCGAGAGAAAAAGTTTAAAAGCCGCTATTACCAACTTCAAAGCGTCAAAGCTCTTCGTAACGCCTGCGGACATAATAATTGCATTATCGACGACCTTAAGGGAGGAACTCCTTCTCATGAGATCAGCCGAAATGTTAAAAACGCTTTGCGAGCTGTTGGCTATTCGGATATCACCCTTTCAACGAAGTTGAGCAATGACAGGATTCAGCAAATTTCGACGACTCTTTATTTGCATCATTTGATTGCGTCTCCTGGCGTTGTTGCGGCAAAGGGCGTTCAGCTTCACCAGTCTGTTGATCGTATGTATCGTAATGCCCGCTATTACGATAAAAATGATCCCGTTAAATCTTCTTTTAGTTTTTTCAAAGGTATGGTCGATGCGTGGTATCCGATGAATTAAGTCTCATGTATTATATGGAATGAGGTTTTTGTGATGGTCGAGGACGACATCCTACACCATCTCTTTGAGATGGTGTAGGATGTCGTCCT
Source organism: Collinsella sp. (assembly GCA_052274955.1). GTDB lineage: Bacteria > Actinomycetota > Coriobacteriia > Coriobacteriales > Coriobacteriaceae > Collinsella. Next base: position 16,649 of record DAWCEJ010000177.1, on the reverse strand, counting down.
GCAATACAAAAGCTCTTCGGGAGCTTTAAGGGTGACGCTTTCGATAAGAGAGTGTTGCCCTTTTTTCATACGCAAGATAACGCTGGTTAAGGCGTATTGCACTGGGCCCTGAGCCTTTGCAATGTTAATGAGAATGATAAGAATGATAATTAAGGGATCTCAGCTAACAGAAAGCCTGGCCCTCTAATGCATGCGTAGCGAAGTAATATGGTATTCAGCTTATGTCGAGTTCTATTCGCGTTGGGAGTTTGATGGTGGACAAGTCCCGAGAGGGTAGGGACGGTGGATTTGAAACCTCCGATGTCCTGATCACAGTTTTAACCTCTGCGGCGCTTCCGGTTGCCTCGCGCATCCTTACGCTTTCTTTTGGGGATAATTCCTTGTGGTCTGTCGACCGATTATTCATTATCTATTTTGCATCCTTTTCAGGATGGATATTGAGGAGTTATCTCCAGCTTATCGTGGAGAGAAGCGGAATGAGGGATAAAGGCTATAGGTTTATGGATTCAGACGCGGCGGGAAATGCTGTTTGGACGTTCCCCGTTGTTCTTGCCCTCTGTTGTTGGAATCTAATACTAGGTCTAATCACACTCCTTGCTATCTATGGTGTCGCAGCCTTTTTGCTCTTGAAGTATCGAAGCGTCTTTTGCATCGACGTGGGAAGAATGGGGTTTATCGGGTTATGTACGCTTCTTTCCGTGGTCGTCATGGAAGTGGTCTTTGTAGACTATTTATCTGATCCGCCATCTGAAATATATCAATTTGTTATCTATACGTTTACGTTGGTTTTTATTATTTCGTTTAATTTTGCGCTCGATCGTTTTCGAATTAAACGCTTCGGTCGCAGGAAATAGGACCCGTGATCTTATAAGGGTATGAGGACAACACGGACACTTCTACAGCAGATCAAACTCTCGTATATCGCTTTGTCGATGTAGTTCCCGAAGAAGGCTGGACGCCAAGGACCTTTCTAAGTTCCTAAGCCAATTTGACGGACTGATAAAAGAGGTCGCAAAAGAGTCGGGCACCTTAGAAAAAACGACTATAAAAGTGCGCCCATTTAAAGAAGGCTCTTTTATTACGGAATTCGTGATCCATCGTGTGCCCGGATTGATTGACGCGTTAAACAGTGACGCTATATCTGCAATTAATAATGCCGGCGGTCTTGTGGAAGTTCTATTTGCCATAGCGCACATAATTAAAAAAGTTAAAGGACATATCTCTAAATATAAGCCAACTGACAATGGAACTTTCGTATATGGAGAGGGTTCGGACGCGGTCGTTGTTCCTGTTGAGATCCACGCGCTAGTCCAGTCCCCAGAAATCGCTGAGAAATTTTCTAAGGTCATCACTGGTCCGATGAAAACTTTCAAGAGGCCTTCGAGGGAGATTGAGATTAAGATTGCTGGTAGTAAGGCTTCAGAGGATGCTATTACTTTTTCTTCAAGCGAGGCGACTTATTTTGACAGCTATAAAGTCGAAGCTTTAAAGGCAACGCAGGAAGAGACGGTTGAGTATTCGTCCCATAATATCTGGGTTCGACCGTTATTTGGTTCCTACGGTGGAGATGTTTCCGGATATACATTTGAGTCGGGCTACGAGGGCGAGCAACGAACATACAATAAGGTTCAAATAGACGACCGTGATTTTCTCGAACGCGTGCGAGATGGTGAGTATCGCTTAAATAGTGGCGACCTAATGCGTGTCGATATGACCATTAAAGAGGTCATTAATTTGAGGACGCAAAAAGTCCGAACCGCCGCATGCCATATAACTAAAGTTAGAGATTACCGTCCGATGAAAAGATGTGAACAGCTGACCTTTGCTGATTTTGTTGATGGGGAGAATAATGACTGACGTGCCGAATCAGGCCAATCGATTTGCCCGGACATTGAATGTAGTTCTGCTTGCTCCGCAATAGCGACGAAAACAGGTTGCTATGTCGGTAGTGATACAGTCATCGTTGACTCTAAGTGAGGCGATGACAAAGGAGGGTCGTTGTTCGGTTGTTGCCGGCAACGGCTCTTTGATTTTAGGGGTTACTTTGGCGATAGAATTTTAGACTTTCGCTCAACTTATCGAACTCCTAGAGAGTCATGGCGTTCTAACTGATGCCGCTGCGCTAGATTGCCTGAGGCGCGAAATGAATATTTGCTCGTCGGAGCACTGCTGAATATTGGGTCACATGTGCGGTTCGAATTTTCAGTTATCGAGCAGCTTTTGTCTCCGATGAAGTCTTGCAATTCTAGCAAAAAACAAACATATGTTCTATACTTATGGAGGTAGACTTGTTTGGAGGCGTTAGATGGAAGTCCGAAGAGATGACATTGTAGACAGCGTTGTACGTCTGATAAATGGGGTGGGGCGTAGCCCATATTTATTCGTCGGCTCGGGCTTTTCCCGTAGATACATGGGTACCGACGATTGGGTTGGCTTGTTAAGGCGCCTCTGTTCACGTCTTTCCGATGATCCCTTTCGGCTTGACTCGTACCTGGCACGTTGTCCAGATGATTCTGACAATAGCGCATTGCCCTCTGCCGCGACTATGCTTGATCAGGATATGCGCATAGCTGTTCTTGAGGACCCTCGCTTCGCTTCTTTTAGAAACGATCATGCAGAGGATATTCGTCAGCGCAAATCTGTTTTAAAGATTATGGCGGCCGAGAGGTTATCCTCGTTCAAACCTGACTATATGACGCATGAGCTTGATATCTTGAGAGAGGTTGGCAGACGGCGTATCTCTGGAGTTATTACAACCAACTATGACTGTCTCCTGGAGTCGCTATTTCCCGAGTTTAAAGTTTTTGTTGGCCAGGACGATCTCGTCTTTCACAGAACTTTTGAAATGGGTGAAATCTATAAAATCCATGGTTCTATGGATAATCCTGAATCTATGGTTCTTGAGGAGGCAGATTACGCAAAACTCGCCGAAACACAGGATTACTTGGCGGCCAAGCTGCTAACTATTTTCATGGAATACCCAATTATATTTATTGGCTATTCCCTAAACGATCCCGATATTCAATCTATCCTCATGTCGATTTCGCGTTGCCTCGGTTCAAATAATCTTGCATTGCTCAGAAAGCGTTTTATTTTCCTAACTAGGGGCGAAAACGCAACCTCGACACATTCGATTACTTTTCCGGGTATTGGCGAGATAAGCATGACTGAGATTAGGACGAATGATTTTGGCGCAGTGTATGAAGCAATTGGACATTCCAAATGCTCCTTCTCGCCCAGGATCATTCGTGAGCTGCGCAGGAGTATCTACGCCTTGGCAGATAAGGGCGAGCCAAATGATTCACTGGTAGTTGAAGCGAGTTTTAGCGACCTTGAAAGACTTCCGGAGGGACAACATCTTGTTCTGGGTATCGGTGTTGCGAATGCTTCTTTAGGGCACGGGCATATGGTCAAAGCCGAACTTTTATATCGTGATGTTGTGTTTGATGACGAACATGTTGCTCCTAAGCTTGCCGTCGAGGAATATCTTCCTTCGCTGCTTGCTTCTAACTCGGGTGGTTTGCCCATGTATAAGTATTTGAGCGCGTATTCAGGGGAAGTTCTTAATCCAAGGATGCTAAAGGAAATAGATGAGAAGAAGGATTTAGATGCTTTTCTAAACAACAGCCTACGAAAGGCAAAAGGTAGCTATCATCTTTCGGGTATTAGACACTCGGTTCAGTCTGTTATAGCCAACGAAGGCTTTGAGGAAGCATTTAAAAAGCTTGTGCTACTCGAAGAAGACGAGATCGATCTAAATAAGTTGCTTGAATATCTGAGGGAGCTCATCACGGACGATCGCAAGATAATCCACGGTAATAGCGAGCTGAAACGGCTTATTAGAATGTATGATTTCCTTAAATACAAGAAGGCCTTCGACATATCGGCTACTAGTGAGTAGTCCCACCTAGCGTCTATGAAGAAGGCCATCTTTGTAAACTATGGCATCTGAGCGTATAGTGCGAACACCACGTGCAAATGCATACTTAATATAACGCTTTCTGCTTGAAATCACAATGGTGTCAGTTTCGACCTGCCAATCAAGGGAAGATGGTGTTGAGTATCTTCCTGCAATATAAAAGCTCTTTGGGAGCTTTAAGGGTGACGCTTTCAAACTGAGAGTGTTGCCCTTTTTTCATGTATGCAATGTGTGGCGTACTAGCCAAGCACCATCCCGGCAATGGAATGATCGAGCATGGGCGGCTTCTACTGATTGACGTGATCGTGGTCAAACAAGTGATATCGATTAGAATTAAATCAATTGCGCTGGAAGCCTTCGGGCGACACCTGAAGAGGGCTGATGCGTCGGCCCGCTTTTTTGTTTGGATGTAAGATTCGGCCTGGCATAACAAGGATCTCATTTGGGGAGAAACAAATATCCGGCGGTTTTCCGCTTCGGGACGCATGGTTTAAGCGTGCTTTTCGGAAGTGCGGGGAAAAATCGGAAACCTCCGAGCATAAACAGAATTTCGGCAACAAAACCGCAGGTCGCGGAAAGCTAAAACAGGGGTCTGGTCTGTCGATCTCGGTTTTTCACCGCACTTCCGGAAATGACCGACGGAAGTATGCGGCAAATTTCGGAACCCTCGAGCACATCGTCCTTTTCATGAAAAGAACTCGCAGGTAGAAGCTTTGTCACTATCCAGTGTGGTTGACGTGTCTAGAATTTGCCACACACTTCCGGATTTTGCATAAGCTCGACTGGTTTGTTTATCGATTGGGGCAGAGGAATCTTGTCTGGACCTCGTTATATGTATTTAAATGGATGAACTTAACCTTTAAGTTAAGTTCATCTAGAAATGGGAGGTGCCCTTTGGCAGAAGGATATGATCTTGTCGAATTTAGAGACCTCAAGGGTCGACCGTTTTGGGAATTGACGGCTTCTCCCGACAACTCTCAATTCCAGAAAATGTTGTCAGACCCTAAGCGGAAATTAACCGCTCGAACAATGATCGGCCAGAATAGCACGTCAGCTTCTGGAATCTGAGCGTTGACTTTTATACTTGGCTTTCGAAACGGAGAATACAATGAATAAAGTAGATCTATCTGATTTTTATGCCGAAACAGAAAGTAGCGAAACGCGCGCTTATGAACATGCACTAGACATTGAGTTTATTGTTCATCGCGAAATGAAACGTTTGGGATTGAGCAAAAGTGAGCTGGCAAATCGTATGGGCATAAGCCTTCAGTCGCTTTCTAAGCTCTTGAATTCTCAACCTAATATGACTCTAAAGACGATTGCAAAGTTCGAACTTGCTCTGGGCATTAAGATCGTTCCGCAGATTATCGTCAGCTATTCCAAAGAACTGCCGTTTCTTTCATCCAACTATTCCGTGCGAGAGCAATGTACATCGCCTGGCATTCTCCCTGCTGAGCTGTCAGCAGATTGCGATGTGCCTTTTCAGAGCGAATAGCAGCCTCTCAATGAGCCTGGGTCGGACGAGTTGCCATCCCCACATCCTCTAAAAAAGTTCTTAAAACAGCCTTAAAGGCGCCCCAGCTCGCGTTGACAGCGTAAAATACGCATGTTTGACTATGACAAAAGTGGTTTTTAGGGGAGGAGTATGCCATGGAGGTGCTGGTTGTTGGCAACACCGCATATGTTGACGATGACTTTTGTGCCAAGGCGTTCCCCGGGGACCATGTGCAGGTCGTAGCCGCGCAGGACACGCGCCGCGACGAGTCATCGCCCCATGACTCGTGGAAAGAGCTTCTGCAACACCTGGATCAGGCCTACGAGTTCGACCGCGTGGTCTACCTATCCAATTATCTTACCCCGCATACCGATACCGTGGGCGATATCGAGACGCTGCGCTCGGTCTTTCGTGCGTGCGCGGGTCGCCGGGTCCAACTGCTGTATGTAGCGGGGCCCGCGGGTGCCGAGGGTGCCGCCGATGCCGCGGGGCGAACAGGCAAGGGCATTATCGCGCGCGCAGCCAACGACCTGTGCCGCTACTACGCTGCTCGCGATGGCGTTCAGACCAAGATCCTGCGCGTGCCCTTCCTGTACACTGCCTCCGCCGCGCTGGAAGATCCGTTTTTGGTGCCGTTGTTCGATGCGTGCTCAACCGGATCGGTTGCTCTGCAGGGCGCGGAGGATGCGGCGTTTCCCCTGCTGTGCGCCGAGGAACTCGCGGTGCTGATTCGCCGCATCTTTGATAGCTGGGATGCCTTTTTTGAGACGCTCGACGTTGCCGATACCTTCCATCACACGGCGGGTGAGGTGGGGGACACCCTCAAGGCGTTGTTCCCCGGCCTTGCCGTTGCCTATGGCGATTCTACCGGCTACGCCCTGCCCGTCAGCGACGTCGTTCGCGTGCGTTATGGCTGGTTTCAGCGCTACGACTTGCTGCGCGATCTTTCGACCATTCAAGCGCGTTGGGGTGCTGGCCGCGCAAAGAAGGTCAACCCCTTGCGCGCCGCCATCGACCGCATCCAGATGTGCACGCTGCCTATTAAATGCCTAGAGACGGGCGTTGCCTGGGTTCTGTTCGAGCTACTGGAGCATTTGTTCTCCCAATCGGCCCAGCTCAACGTGCTCGATTATCGCCTGCTCTTCGTGGTGTTGATCGGCACGCTGTATGGCTTGGACTTTGGCCTGGTTGCGGCGCTGCTGGCGTCGGTGGGTTTGGCCGCGAGTTACTTTACCCAGTACGGCTATACCTTTCAGGGCCTGTTCTACGAGCCGTCCAACTGGCTGCCGTTTATTGCGTACTTTGTGGTGGGTGCCGTGTGCGGCTATGTGCAGCTGCGCAGCAGCGAAGCCATTAGGGCGGAGCGCGATCAAAACGAGCTCGTGCGCAACCGCAATACGTTCCTTACGCAGCTCTACCACGACGCGATCGAGGACAAGCGCGCGTACAGGCGCCAGATCGTGGGTCGCCACGACAGCTTTGGCAAGATCTTTGCCGTGACGCAGGAGCTCGACGTGCTCAACCCACGCGACATCTATCGCAAGTGCTGCGAGCTTCTGGGCGAAATCCTCGAGAACGATTCGGTGGCGATCTACCATGTTTCGGGCGGGGCATTTGCACGCCTGGTGGCAGCAAGTCCCGCGATTGCCGAAGATGCCGCACGCTCGCTCACGCTTGAGCAGCTTGCACCTCTTTTGGGCGACGGGGGTCGTTCGAACCTGTGGGTGAACCGCGAGCTGACGCCGGGGCTTCCCATGTTTGGATACACGATCGAGCGCGACGGGGCACCCGCCGTGCTGATCTTTGTGCGTAGTGCGGCCGAAAACCAAATGACCCTCTATTATCAAAACCTGTTCCGCATCTTGTGCGGGCTGGTCGAAAGCGCGCTGGGCCGTGCCTTTGACTATGAGGCGGTGGCGCAGGATAAACGCTGCGTTGACGGCACTTGCGTGCTCAAGCAGGCGGCCTTTGGCCAAGAGCTCGCGGCGGAGCAGGCGCTGGCAGATAGCAAGATGGGGAGTTTTTTGCTCCTGCGCGTGGTACCGGGCATGGAGCCTGTCGGCGAGCTGGTGGGCGCAATTGGGTCGGCAATCCGCGAGAGCGACGCGGCGGGCTTGGTCGACGGCGACGTGCTCTACCTGCTTATGCGCCAGGCAAAGGCGTGCGATCTTCCCATTATCCGCGAGCGCCTGAGCGCAAAGCAGATTGCGGTGGAGCCCGTCGATGGCGAGGACATCGTGGCGTTGCTGCAGCACATCTCTTACACTGGTGACGGTGAGGGGGGTGCCGCTTGATCTCGCTTGTCGTTGCTGCCGTCTTGCTGCTGATTCATGCGCTCGTTTGCCTGATGCTGTGGACGCTCATGAAGCTGGGCCTGCTGCCGGTGCGCGGACACATGCTGGCTGTGATAGTGCTGGTGCCGCTGTGGGGCCCGTTGCTGGTGGTTCTGCTATCGGTCCGCAGCGCGGTGTTTGGCGAGGGGCTGAAAGAGTCTGCGCTGGAGTCGCTGCGCTTTAACGACGACCTGCATCGCAGCATCCTGGTGCACGACCGTGACGCCGATGCGGGCGTGGTCCCGCTCGAGGAGGCGCTTATCGTCAACGACCCGGCATACCGGCGTCGCCTAATGCTCTCCATGCTCACTGAGGAGCCCGACGCGTACCTGGCGCAGCTGCAGGCGGCTAAGCTTAACGACGACGTAGAGGTGGCGCACTATGCCGCGACGGCGGTGGCGCAGATCTCCAAGGAGTCCGACCTTAAACTGCAGCAGCTGGAGCGTGCCTTTAAGACGGACCCGAGCGCGCAAAACCTCAACGAATACTGCGATTTTCTTGGTGAATACTTGGGCTCGGGCTTGGCTGAGGGGCGCGTTGCTCAGATTCAGCGTCAACAGTACGCGCGCCTGCTTGCGCGTCGCTGCGAGCGCGAGGATACCCTTGAGCTGCGCATTCGATACGCGACGGCGCTGGCCGATGTCGGACAGATCGACGAGGCGCAGGCCGTGACCGACCAGCTGGTGCTCGACGTGCCCGAGGAGCAGGAGGTTTGGATGCTTTGCCTGCGCCTGGCCGTGATGCGCCGCGATGGTGACGAGGTCCACCGTGTGATCGATGCGATTGACAAGCAACATGTGTATTTGAGCGCTGACAACCGCGAAAAGTTGGCGTTTTGGCGCGACGGGGAGGAGGCCAGATGAGTGTGGCGCAACATATCCGCGATCGTGCAGGCCGCTTTCGTTGGATGGGACTCCTCGTGGTGTGGGCGGTCTTTATTGCCATGGCCGCCGTGCTGCTGGTGGAGCGTGCCGGCGTGCAGTACAGTGCGGGCCAGCATAAGCTGGGGATGCTTGCCGCCAACGATGCAGTGCCTGCCTCCTCGGCAATCTTTGGCCAAAAGCCCACGTGCCTGGTCATTACCGACTCGGACCAAGATGGCGTCGACGACGTCAAAGACCAGTTCGACCAGATTTTGTTGGACATGAAGATCGCCCATCGCGATGTTGATATTGCCACCGACGGTGCGGACGCGATTCCATCGCTCACGTCGTTTAATCGCGTGATTTTGCTCATGCCGTCGCTCGATGGGCTCGGTACGCACCTGAGCGACATTATGAGTTGGGTGAGTGCCGGCGGTTCGCTTATGCTCGCCATGCCGCCGGATAACTCGAGCTATCTGCAAGCGATTGCCCCCAAGCTTGGCATTGAATCGGCCGGATATGACTATGTAAAAGCCGAAAGCATTGTGCCGAGTGAGGACTTTATGCTGGGCGGGGGAGAGCGCTACGAGCTCTCGGATCCCTTCGATTCTTCGCTCTCGGTTTCATTGCGCGAAACGGCCCACGTATGGACAAAGACCGGTGACACGGGCACGCCTCTCATTTGGTCTAACGATTGTGGCAGCGGTCACACCGTGGTGTGCAACATTGGCATCTACGACAAGGTTATGCGTGGGTTCTATGCTTCGGCCATAAGCTTGCTGGGTGATGCCACGGCCTATCCGGTCATCAACAGCGCCGTGTTCTATTTGGACGACTTTCCCAGCCCCGTGCCCTCGGGCGATGGTACTTATATCAAGCGTGACTACGGCCTTTCCATTGCCGATTTTTACACCAAGGTCTGGTGGCCCGATCTGCAAAAGCTCGCGCAAAAATACGGCATTCGCTATACCGGCGTGATGATCGAAAACTACGAGGACGCGGTCAACCAGACCGAGCCCGCGCGACAGGCCGATACCACGCAGTTCCGCTATTTTGGCGGCATGCTGCTGCAGATGGGCGGCGAGCTGGGCTTTCACGGCTACAACCATCAGCCTCTGGCACTCTGGGACACTGACTACGGCACGCTGTACGTCTACAAGACCTGGAAGAATAAAGAGACGCTCGTCGCTTCGCTCAACGAACTTATCGCGTTTCAGGACGAGGTCCTGCCCAACGCTCGTGGCTCGGTTTACGTGCCGCCGTCGAATATCCTTTCGGCCCGCGCGCGCAAGCTTATCGGTACCGATGTTCCGCGCATTAAGACCATTGCCAGCACGTATTTTGAGGACGGCACCGATCTTCCGTACGTGCAGGAGTTTGGCGTGGCGAGCGATGGCATTGTGGAGCAGCCGCGCATTGTCTCGGGCGGCATGGTCGACGATTCCTATATGCGCCTGGCCGCCGTGTCCGAGCTCAACATGCACTACGTGAGTACGCACTTTATGCACCCGGACGACCTTCTCGATCCGGATCGTGGTGCCAAGGAGGGCTGGGAGGTCTACAAGGGCGGCCTGACCGACTACCTGGACTGGCTTACCAAGTCGGCGCCCGACCTGCGGCACCAGACGGCGTCGGAGTGCTCCGGTGCCATCCAGCGTTTTTCGTCCGTGACGGTGAGCGTGGATACCAGCGCGGATGCCTGGACGCTCAGCCTGGGCAATTTCCACGACGAGGCGTGGCTCATGTTTCGCGCCAATAATGGCGAGCCGGGTGCGGTGACGGGTGGCGAACTGACGCACCTTACGGGCAATCTGTATCTGCTCAAGGCAAATGATAAGACCGTGACGATCGAGCGCAAGGAGGGTGGCGATAAATGAGAATCTGCTTGGTACTCGAGGGTTGCTACCCCTATGTGCACGGCGGCGTATCTACCTGGATGCATGGTTACATTACGGCCATGCCCGAGCACGAGTTTGTGCTGTGGGTGATCGGCGCGCATGCTGCCGACCGTGGCAAGTTTGTCTACGAGCTGCCCGGCAACGTGGTCGAGGTGCACGAGGTGTTCCTGGACGATGCCCTGCGGCTTTCGGGCGAGCAACATGAAGCCAGTTTTAACGACCGTGAGCGCGAGGCGCTACGCCGTCTGGTGTCGCTCTCCAATCCGGACTGGGACGTGTTATTCGATATCTTCCACCGCCGTCGCGTGCATCCGCTCTCGTTTTTGCAGGGCCGCACGTTTATGGATATCTTTCGCGACGTGTGCCTGGCCGAGTATCCCTACACGCCCTTTGCCGATGCATTCCACACCATGCGCTCCATGTTGCTGCCCGTGCTCTACCTGTTGGGCAGCGAGGTGCCGGTGGCCGATGTGTACCATGCCATCTCGACCGGCTACGGTGGCCTGCTCGCCTGCCTGGGCTCAAGCGTTCACCATGCGCCGGTGCTGCTGACCGAGCATGGCATCTATACCCGCGAGCGCGAGGAAGAGATCATTCGCGCCGATTGGGTGGTACCGTCGTTTAAGGACCGCTGGATTCGCTTTTTCTACCTGCTTTCGGAGGAGATTTACCGCCGCGCCTTCCGCGTGACGAGTTTGTTCCATAACGCCAGCAAGACGCAGATCGATATGGGCTGCGATGCGGACAAATGCCTGGTCATCCCCAACGGCATCCAGTTCGATCACTTTAAGGATATTCCCTTAAAGACCGGTGACGGCTGGGTGGACATTGGCGCAGTGGTGCGCCTGGCGCCCATCAAGGACGTCAAGACTATGATCTATGCCTTCTTTGAGCTGCACGAGCGCCTGCCCAAGGTGCGCCTGCACATCATGGGCGGCGTGGACGACGAGGAGTACGGCGCCGAGTGCCACGCGCTGGTCGAAACCCTGGGCGTGCGCGACCTGATCTTTACCGGCCGCGTCAACGTGGTCGAGTACATGGAAAAGCTCGACTTTACCATTTTGACGAGCATCTCCGAAGGTCAGCCGCTCAGCGTGCTGGAGTCGCTTGCATCGCGCCGTCCCTGCGTGACGACCGAGGTGGGCTGCTGCCGCGAGTTGCTCGAAGGCGCCCCGGGCGACGACTTTGGCGTGGCGGGTTTTGTGACGCCGCCCATGTACCGCAAGGGCTTGGCCGATGCCATGGAGCGCATGTGCGTGAGCCGCGCCCGCCGCATTGAGATGGGGGAGCGCGGGCAGCGTCGCGTTGCCACGTACTTTTTGCACGAGCAGATGCTCGCCAACTATCGCGCGCTGTACGACGAGACGGCGCGTGCGTTTGACCTGCCCAGAGAGGGGGAGTAGCCGGTGGCCGGAATCGGTTTTGAGCTTAAGCGCCTGTTTAGGCGCAAGGGCCTTTTTGCCACGATGCGCGCTTACGGCTACGCCGGCATTGTGTGCACGGGTCCCATGCTGTTGGGCGTGCTGCTCCAGGTGGGTATCTTGGTGTTGTGCGGTCTGTGGGGCGTAGGGCGTGCCAACCAGGATCTGCTGGTGTGCATGGTGACCTACACACTGCTGGCCTCGCTTTTGCTCACGAGCTTTTTCTCCATGCCGGTCACGCGCTTTTTGGCCGATATGTTGTTTGCCGAGCGCGAGGATGAGATACTGCCTTCGTTTTGGGGCTCCAACGCCATCATGCTCGTTGCGGGCACGGTGCTCTACGGCGTCTTTTTGCTGTTCTCGGGCGCCACGCTGCTGCAGGGGCTGCTGTGCCTGTGGCTGTTCAACATTATGATCGTCAACTGGAACGGTATGAGTTACCTCACGGCCATCAAGGATTACCGCGGCATCCTGTGCAGCTTTGCGGCTGCCATTGGCGTGGCGTGCCTGTGCGCCCTGACCGCGCTGGCGCTGGGACTGCCGCCGGTCGAGGGCCTGTTGGCATCAATTGCTCTGGGCTACGGCGTCATGCTCGCCTGGGACGTGGTACTGCTGTACCGGTATTTTCCTCAGAGCGACCGCAGCCCCTGGCCCTTTTTGCAGTGGCTCGATCAGTTTATGCCGCTGGCGCTCACGGGCCTGTTAACCAATCTGGGACTCTTTGCGCACCTGGTGATTATTTGGGCCGGTCCTATTGGCGTGCAGGTCAAGGGCTTGTTTTATGGTGCGCCCTACTACGATGTGCCGGCGCTCATCGCGTTTTTGACGATCCTGGTCACGACCGTCAACTTTGTGGTCTCGGTCGAGGTCAACTTCTATCCGCGCTACCGCGACTACTACAGCCTGTTCAATGACGGCGGCGTGGTAGGCGACATTGTGGTGGCCGAGGAGGAGATGCTCTCCACGCTTAACAGCGAACTGCGCTTTTGTGCGCTCAAGCAGCTGTTTGTGACCGCGGCGGTCATTTCGCTCGAGACCACGGTGCTGTCGGCCCTACCGTTGGGCTTTAACAACCTTATGCACGGGTATTTTCGCACGCTGTGTGTGGGCTATGGCCTGTATGCCGTGGGCAATACGGTGATGCTCATCTTGCTTTACTTTACCGACTACAAGGGAGCCGTGCTGGCTTCGGGCCTGTTTGCCGGTGTGACCGGGCTGGCGACTGCCGTGTCGTTGCTTTTGCCGCAGCGGTTTTACGGCTTTGGCTTTTTGTTGGGTGCGGCGGTGTTTTTTATCGTGGCGCTGCTGCGGCTCGATACCTATACCGCCAACTTGCCGTATCGTATCCTGAGCCAGCAGCCCATTGTGGCGACCGACAAAACGGGTCGCTTTACACAGCCGGGCCGTTTGCTCGACCGTGTCGAGCAGCGCTATGAGGAAGGTCGCCATAAGGGTGAGCCACATGGCGCGTTTGAGCGCGCAGTAGTCCGTGTGTATCGCAAGCATTGGGGAGGTTCTGATGACCGATAGGATGATGTCTCGCCGTCGCCTGTTTGAGGCGGCTGCCGGTGCGCTGTTGCTTTCGGGCTGCTCGGTGCAGGATGACTCCTCGACCAAAAAGGTCAAAAAGCAGGACAAGATTAAAAAGGCCGAGTCCTCGGACGGTACCAAGCACCTTCGCGATAAAGATGAGCTGTACGAGGTCTACGACGACTCGGGCATTGTGACCATGTATCTGACGGTCTCGCGCGGCAACAGCTCCGAGAATACCGACCATAGCTGGGCCGAGATCAATTCGTACTCGGTTTATGATTACGCCGACATGGGCGTGACGCGCTATCAGGTTATGGGCCTGCTGCAGGCGGGCGACGAAGACGGCCCGGTTGCCGGCGAGGTTGGCTATGGCGAGGAAGCGCCCAATGCCACCGTGCAGGTGCGCGGTCAGACATCGAGTGTGAACTCGCAAAAGAATTACAAGGTGGAGCTCAAAAAGGGCAAGGGTACCTGGCGCCAACAGCGCGCGATTGCGCTCAACAAGCACATGGGCGAGGGAATGCGTTTTCGCAACAAGATGGCCTACGACCTTATCCGTGGGATTCCCCAGATGATGGGCCTGCGCACGCAGTTTGTGCACCTGTGGGTGTGCGACCAGACCGAAAAATCTAACGACACCTTTGAGGACTATGGACTGTTTACGCAGGTGGAGCAGCTCAACAAGACGGCGCTCAAGGCGCACGGCTTGGATAAGAGCGGGCATCTGTATAAGGTGAACAGCTTTGATTTCCATCGCTTCGAAGACACCATTAAGCTGGCGGATGACCCCGACTATAACCAGACGGTGTTTGAGGGCATGCTCGAGATTAAGGGCGATTCGGACCATACCAAGTTAATCGAGATGCTCGATGCGCTCAACGACGAATCGCAAAAGATCGATGGTGTGCTCGATACCTACTTTGATACCGAGAATTTGGTCTATTGGCTGGCGTTTCAGATCCTGACGGGCAACTGCGATACGCAGAACCGCAACTGCTATCTGTACAGCCCGCTTAACTCCAAGGTCTGGTACATCTTGGATTGGGATAACGACGGCATGCTGCGTAAGCTTGAGCTGAGCCTGACGGGGTTCTCGGATTATGCGAGCTGGGAGCGCGGCGTAAGCAACTACTGGGGCAACGTGCTATTCAATCGTGCGCTGCGCAGCAAGGCGTTCCGCGGTGAGCTCGATCGCGCCGTCAAGGACCTGCGTACGTATTTGACCGAGACGCGCCTGACCAAGATGATCAAGCACTACCGCGAGGTGACTGAATCCCTGGTCTTTGCTTCGCCCGATATCGACAATCTGCCTGTCACCAAGGACCAATACGAGCAGATCGCCGCGGCGATTCCCTCCGAGATCGAGGAGAACTACAAGAGCTTTCGCGAGAGTTTTAAAAAGCCCATGCCGTTCTACATCGGCGTGCCGCAGATCGATAACGGTAAGCTGCGCATTAACTGGGATGCGTCCTACGACTTTAAGGCGCGCGACATTCGCTACACTGTAGAGCTTGCGCGCGACTATGCCATAAGCGACGTTGTCTTTAAGGCCGAGGACGTGCTGCTTCCCGAGGTGACCTGCGATGCGCCCGATGCCGGCCAGTATTTTGTGCGCGTGCGTGCCACCAACTCCGACGGCTTTACGCAAGATGCGTTTGACTACTATGTGACTGACGACGGCAAGCACTACGGCATGAAGTGTTTTTACGTGCAAGACGGCGGTAAGGTCGTGGAGGACACGTATGAGGAGGGCTAGCGCGCTGCTTGAGCGCTTGGCGGCTCCGCCTGTGCGTACCACGCAGGAGCGTTACCGCCACGAGCTCAAATATCTCATTAACGAGGGCGAGCACGCCGCGCTTGCCTGTCGCATGGCGCCGGTTTTTAAACTGGACAAGCATGCGCGGGCGGGTGGTTACACCATTCGCAGCCTGTATTTTGACGACTACTGCAACTCGGCCTACGAGGAAAAAGACGCCGGCATTCTCATGCGCAAAAAGTATCGCGTGCGCATCTATAACGGCAGCGACAAGGTGATTAAGCTCGAGCGCAAAAAGAAGTACGGCAGCTGGATCCACAAGGAGGACGCGCCGCTTACTCGCGGCGAGTTTGAGCAGATTTTGGCTGGCGACTACGGCTTTTTGCTGAGGAGCCCCTATCCGCTCTGTCGCGAGTTCTACATCGAGTGCATCTGCAACATGATGCGCCCGCGGACCATTGTGGACTACGAGCGCGAGCCGTGGGTGATGGATGAGGGCACCGTGCGCATTACGTTTGACATGAACGTGCGTGCCGCGGTGGGAAGCTTCGATATCTTTGACGCGACGCTGCCCGCGCTGCCGGTCCTGGAGCCCGGCAAGCTGGTGATGGAGGTCAAGTTTACGGAGTTTTGCCCGCAGCTGGTGCGCGATTTGGTGCCGCCGGGCGCGGCCGAGCTTACGGCGGTCTCCAAGTACTGCCTGTGCTACGACAAGACCGCCTACCTGCGCGGATTTAATTACTGGGAATCGGATTTTGAGAACCGAGGGGATATTTAGACCATGAGCACCAGGGACTTTTTTAAGAACTCCGTCTTGGAGGCGTTTGGCCAGGTCGACCCTGCCAAGATTGGCCTTTCGCTGCTCGTGGCGCTCGCCATGGGCATCCTGATCTATTACGTGTACAAGCGCTTTTTTACCGGCGTGGTGTATTCGCGCAGCTTTGCCGTGACGCTCGTGGGCATGTGCGTGCTCACCTGCATGGTCACGCTCGCGATCTCGACGAATGTGGTCATCTCGCTCGGTATGGTCGGTGCTCTGTCTATCGTCCGCTACCGTACGGCGGTCAAGGACCCGCTCGACCTGCTGTATCTGTTTTGGTCCATTACCACGGGCATTACGGCGGGAGCCGGTATGTATGCGCTCGTGGGGCTCACGGCGGTGGTGATCGTGGTGATGATTGCCGGCTTTGCGAGCCACCAGGACAAGGCGCGCGTGTACATGATGGTCATCCACTACACGGGTCAGACCACCGGCGACGATATCGTGCGTGCATTTGGGCGCACCAAGTTTTCCGTCAAGTCCAAGACCATGCGCGGTGACAAGGTCGAGATGGCCGTCGAGGTGTTCTCGGACGGTGTGGATATGCCCTATGCCGACGCCATCCGCGCGCTCGATGGCGTGGAAGATCTAACGTTGATCCAATACAACGG
>DAWCEJ010000176.1:0-1035 GCA_052274955.1 Collinsella sp. | reverse complement strand
TTTTGGCACCAAAAAATCCTTCGATACCAAGAAGGCCCAGCGCTATTTTAGGGAGCGCCGCATCAAGGTGCAGTTTATCGACCTTAAGGAAAAGGAGATGAGCAAAGGCGAGCTCACGAGCGTGATGCAGGCGGTCGGCGGCATCGACAAGCTGCTCAACCCCAAGGCCAAGGACGAGGAGACGCTCGCGCTCATCCAGCACCTCACCCCTAGCCAGCGCTTCGACAAGTTGCTCGAGAACCAGCAGGTTCTAGCCGAGCCCATCGTGCGCAACGGCAAAAAGGCCACCGTCGGTTATTGCCCCGATGTATGGGGAGCCTGGGAGTAGCCTGTGTTATTTGCCGGCGCGTGGGTATAAGAGCAGGCGTTTGGCATAAGATTCAACTGTAAGCCATGTCTAACAAAGGAGGGCACATGCCCAACAAACCCGTGAAGATCATCATGCTTACCGGATACCTCGGTGCCGGCAAGACCACACTGCTCAACCACATCCTCGCTAACGACGGCGGCATCCGCGCCGCCGTGATCGTCAACGATATCGGCGAGATCAACGTCGACGCCAGCCTCATCGCCGACGGCGGCCTTTCCGAGACCGACGACCTCATCCCGCTCACCAACGGCTGCATCTGCTGCACGCTTTCGGACGACCTTGCCAACCAGCTGCAGGGCATCGCCGATTCGGGCAAGTTCGGCTACATCATCATCGAGGCCTCGGGTATCTGCGAGCCTATCCCCATCGCCTACACCATCTCGAGCTTCTGCGACGAGGCCAAGGTGGGCGGCCAGCCCAAGCTTGCACTCGACAACATCGTGGCTGTGGTCGATTGCGCCCGCATGTACGACGAGTTCAACGGCGGCCGCGACCTGTTGGCCGAGGATATCGACGAGGACGACATCGAGAGCCTGCTCATCCAGCAGATTGAATTCTGCTCCACGCTGATCCTCAACAAGACCGATACCGTGAGCCCCGAGCAGATCGCCGAGCTCAAGGCCATCGTGCGCAGCCTGCAGAAGGACGCCGTGATTGTCGAGGCT
>DAWCEJ010000175.1:0-7479 GCA_052274955.1 Collinsella sp. | reverse complement strand
TCTCCTCGCTGTTGTATTACTGTGGCCCCATCATCGTTATGGCCCTCTCCCCGCTCATTTTTGGCGAAAAGCTGACCGGCGGCAAAATCGCCGGCTTTGTCGCCGTCGCCTGCGGTGCTTTTCTCATTGCAGCGCAAGGTCTAGGCGGCAATATGCCCATTGCGGGCATCGTCTGTGGAATCGCCTCGGCCTTCTGCTATGCATTGATGGTCATCGCCAGCAAGGGTGCGCCGCACATCGAGGGCCTCGAGAACTCCGCACTCCAAGTGAGCGCCGCCTTTGTGACCGCACTGGCCCTCACGCTCATCACGCAGGGCGCTCCCTCGTTCCTGTCCGCCGGCGTCGCCGCCAGCATTGATTGGCGCGCCGTCGCTATGCTCGGCGTCGTCAACACCGGCATTGGTTGCCTGCTCTACTTTAGCGCCGTCGCCAAGCTGCCCGTCCAGACCGTCGCCGTCGTCGGCTACCTCGAGCCGCTTTCGGCGGTCGTGTTCTCGGCCGCCCTTTTGGGTGAAGCCATAACACCGGTCCGCCTGATGGGCGCCGCGCTTATCATCGGCGGCGCGATTTTTTGCGAACTCGCCGGCAAACGCACAAACGCCAAGGCTGGCATCGCCCAGACAGCACGTGCTTAAAAGCCCCTGCTTTGAAATGCTACCTGCGTAGATAAATAATCCCCAGCTGAGGATTATTGTCTAAAATAACCCGATGTGCCAAACTGCTCTTGTATGTATAAAGACGGCATAAAGTTTTTTGTCCTAGACAGATAACCGGATGTCTAAGGGAGTCCTCGTGGCACACAACAAACTGGAGGCAAACCTCCAAGACCAGCGCGGGCAAGGCGGGCACGGAGCCATCCCCCTCTCCGCTGGCATGCTGCTCGTAACGCTCGGCGTCGTCTATGGCGACATCGGCACGAGCCCCATGTACACCATGAAATCGATCGTCGCCAACAACGGCGGCATCGGTACCGTCAGCGAGGACATGATCCTGGGCGCGCTTTCGCTCGTCATCTGGACCATGACGCTCGTGACCACGGTCAAGTACGTGGTAATCGCCATGAAGGCCGACAACCACAACGAAGGCGGCATCTTCGCCCTGTTCAGCCTCGTACGCAAGGTGGCACCATGGCTGATTCTGCCCGCCATGATCGGCGGCGCGGCGCTGCTCGCCGACGGCAGCCTCACCCCCGCCGTCACGGTCACCACAGCCATCGAGGGTCTGCGCACCATCGAATGGGGCCATGCGCTGCTGGGCGACGGCCAGACCAACGTCATCATCATCACCATCATCATTATCTGCGGCCTATTTGCCATGCAGCGCGCCGGCACCTCGTCAATCGGCAAGCTCTTCGGCCCGCTCATGACGCTGTGGTTCCTGTTCCTGGCAGGCGCTGGCCTGTTCAACATGCTCGGCAACCTGTCCATCTTGCGCGCGCTCAACCCCATCCGCGGCATCATGTTTCTGTTCTCGCCCATCAACCACTCGGGCATTATGGTGCTCGGCTTTGTCTTCCTATCGACAACCGGTGCCGAGGCGCTCTACTCGGACATGGGCCACGTGGGCAAGGCAAGCATCTATGCATCCTGGCCATTTGTTAAGGCGGCCCTTATCCTCAACTATCTGGGTCAGGGAGCTTGGCTGCTCGCCAATAACTCCAACCCCCAGATGCTTGCGATGGATATCGTCAACCCGTTCTATATGATGCTCCCCGAGCCCCTGCGCCCCTTTGCCATCGTGCTTTCGGCCGTAGCGGCCATCATCGCCTCGCAGGCGCTCATCACCGGCTCGTTCTCGCTGGTATCCGAGGCAACCCGTCTCAATCTCATGCCGCACCTGCGCATCCACTACCCCAGCGACACCAAGGGTCAGCTCTATATTCCACTCGTCAACAACATCATGTGGGTCGGCTGCATCTTCATTGTGCTGCTGTTCCAGAACTCCGAGCGCATGGAGAGCGCCTATGGCCTCGCCATTACCGTGACCATGCTTATGACCACCACGCTGCTGACGAGCTATATC
This sequence comes from Collinsella sp., assembly GCA_052274955.1. GTDB lineage: Bacteria > Actinomycetota > Coriobacteriia > Coriobacteriales > Coriobacteriaceae > Collinsella. The sequence goes on along the minus strand of DAWCEJ010000175.1, from coordinate 5,457 downwards.
GCCGGCATCCTCAAGCACAAGCTGGGCGCCTGCGTCTTCGCCCTGCTCTTCGGTGCCATTGAGCTGTGCTTCTTCGCCTCGTGCCTCACCATGTTCTTTGACGGCGGCTACGTAATGATCTTCTTGGCCTCGCTGCTGTTTGGCCTTATGTACGTGTGGCGCCGCGGCACCGCCATCGAGCGCACGCAGACGATCCTGCTGCCCGTCTCCAAGTACATTGACCAGCTCAACCGCCTGCGCAACGACGAGACCTACCCCGTGCTCGCCGACAATCTGGTGTTCCTCACCAACAGCCCCGACCCGCTCACGCTCGACCGCGACGTGCTCTATTCCATCTTGGATAAGCATCCCAAGCGCGCCAAGGCATACTGGTTCATCAACGTGCACGTTACCGACGAGCCCTATACGCACGAGTATTCCGTCGAGACCTTTGGCACGGACTTTTTGTTCCGCGTGCGCCTGGACTTGGGCTTTAAGGTCAACCAGCGCGTTAATGCCTACCTGCGCCAAATCGTTGGCGACTTGATGGCATCGGGTGAGCTGCCGCCGCAGCATCACACCTACTCCATCTACGAGACGCGCGGCAACGTGGGCGACTTCCGTTTTTGTATGCTGCGCAAGATGCTCGCCCCCGAAACGGACATCAACCGCAATGACCACCGCGTGATGGCCATCAAGTACGCCGTCCGCCGCGCCTGCGGAAGCCCGGCACGCTGGTACGGTCTCGAGAACTCGGCCATCATCATCGAGTACGTGCCGCTGTTTGCCCGCATGCGCCCGGCCGTTAAGCTCGTGCGCACCCAAGTGCCGCTCGAGGTTCAGATCGAAGAGGCCGAAGAAATGGAAGTCGACATCTTCTCGGACGACCTGGTCAACGGCAACGAGGCCGGCAAGAGCATGAACGTCGATCCCACCGAGCTGCTCGAGAGCGTCGCCGATACGCCCGAACAGCAACTCGACGGACTCGAGAGCACCCAGTTCAACGACGCCAACTTCTAACACGCCACCAGCCATTGACGACAACGGCCTCGCATCTCATAAGAGGTGCGAGGCCGTTTTATGTCGCAACGGACCAGTGAGCTACGAACGGCGCGGCTCGGGAACCACGAGCCTATCGGGGCTCGCGCCCTCGGCATCCATCAGGCTCACGTAGCGAATCGACGGATCCCCATACATCGCGTAGTAATAATTGCCCGTGCGCGCGCTAAAGCATCCGGTATAGATAGTCTTCTCGAACTTGCCATCGCCCATCCTGGACGCCCCCTCAATCATCACCACGCCCTCGAGTGAACGGAACATGCGGACGACGTTTTCGGTCTCGCTCTCCTTTTGCGGGTAATTGGCATTGAGGTACGCCGCCTTTACAAAACGGCTCGGCGAATAGCAATCGCCCGGAATACCGCGCATGCCGGCACCCGCGCCATAGGGCTTGAGCTCGGCGCCACGCCATGTCGCCGTCTGCGGAAAATCGCTTGTGGCAGTGATATAGGTGCGCAGGTTTTCCATGTGCCACGGGAAGGTCGGCTGATTGGCAAGGGTGTCGACCGGATCGTCGTATACATGCAGGCCGTCAGCCATCATCTCGACCACGATGCTGCGCTGGCTGTCGCCAATAATCCAATGGAGCAGCGACACGCCCAGCCCCTCTCCGGCAGATTTGGCGACAATCACCGTGTCGCGCAGCGCGGCCTCGACCTCATCGACCGTCGAGAACGTCGCTGCCACCCACAGGGGAAACTCATAGGCCGCGATATTGGTCTTGCCGTCGACAGGGTCCTCGGCATACTCGGCATAACCCGGGAAATTGAGACCCGCCACGGCGAGGCCCGCATCGTTGCCGCAGTCGAAGAACATAGGGTAGTTCTTGTAATCGATGCACATACCGATCACCGCGTGTGCCGCTGTCGTGTCGTCGATAAACGAATACGGAATGTGAAACCCACGCGGCATCACGCGAACCTGTTGGCCGTAGTCAAAGCTCCAGTCGAGGTTGCGGCCCAGATACATGTTGCCGGAATTATCGGTAAATCGAATGCTCGTACACATAGCGCCTCCTAGCTTTACGTTCTTGCTAAGGTTATTGTCACCAAACAAAAAGGCGCTAAACACAAAAGCCCGGACATGACAACAATGTCACGCCCGGACCAAAAACGACGAAGTGCGGTGCTGTGGTCGCCCTAGACAAGCTTGCCAAGACAGTGATCGATCATATGCTGGATCATCTGCGCCTCGAAGCCCACAAAGTCCTGCTTGCGCTCGCGCATCTTGCCGTCGACGATCACGTCATAAGCGACCTTGCACTTGATATAGCGCGTGGACTTGGTGACCTCCTCGTGCGTCAGGCAGCTCTCCTCCATCTTGCTGGCGCCCAGGCCAAACACCAGGCGGGGGTTGTAGAGCACGTGGGGCTCGCCGGCGTCGTCCAGGTAGACGCAGACCTTCTTGGTAACGCCAATCTGGTTAGCGGCAAGGCAGCCGGCATCGTCGAGCGACTTGATGGTATCGATCAGGTCCTGAGCAACCGACTCGTCCTCGACGGTCGCAACCTCGCAACGCTGGGACAGGATAGCCTCGTCGTGGCAAAGCTCTTTAATCATACGTTCCTCCATAGGGTCGTTGTAACCGCTTAAGTATACGGTACCCACACATTTTCATGCGTAAAATACCGTCCGTCTGCTACAAAGCGCCGAACATCAACATGCGAGGAACAGCAAGGTTGTAAAGACGATATAGTAAGTGAGTTCGTGTCAATCGGCCTAAACTCGGGGCCGAACAAGGAAAGGGTATGCATGGACGAACTTTTTCACGTCAGTGAGCGCAAGTCCACAATCGGGACCGAACTTCGCGCTGGACTGACAACATTCCTGGCGATGGCCTACATCATCGCCGTCAACCCCGCAGTGCTCTCGGGCGCTGGCATCGATGCGGGAGCGCTCGCCTGCGCCACCTGCCTGGGCGCCGGCATCATGACCATCTGCATGGGTATCTTCGCCAACCGCCCGCTCGCCTGTGCGTCGGGTCTGGGCATCAACGCCATGATTGCGGGCATCGCCACCACCATGTGCGGCGGCGACTGGCACGTGGCCATGAGCGTTATCTTCCTCGAGGGCGTCGTCATCTTGCTGCTCGTCCTTTGCGGCCTGCGCGAGGCCATCATGGACGCCATCCCCGTGGTCCTGCGCCACGCCATCTCGGTGGGCCTGGGCCTGTTTATCGCCATGATCGGCCTGTGCGACGCCGGCATCATCACCGCTGGCGCCGGCACGCTCGTCGGTTTGGGTGACATCACCTCCCCCACCTTTATCGTCGGCATCATCTCCATCGTCGTGACGGTTGCCCTGGCTTCCCGCAACGTGCCGGGCTCGCTGCTCATCGGCATCATCGTCGCCGTTATCGCCGGTATCCCGTTGGGCGTCACCCATGCGCCCGAGGGCCTCATCGCACCGCTCGACTTCTCGACCTTTGGCGCCCCGTTTGCCAGCACCGCCGACGGCAACATGGCCATCGTGAAGGTCCTGACCGACCCGATGCTGCTCGTCGTTGCCTTCTCGCTGCTCATGAGCGACTTCTTCGACACCATGGGCACCGCGATGGCCGTCGCCAAGCAGGGCGAGTTCCTGACCGAGGACGGCAATGTCGAGGACATCCGTCCCATCCTGGTCGTCGACTCCGTGGCCGCTGCTGCCGGTGGCTTTATGGGCGTCTCCTCCATCACTACCTTCGTCGAGTCCACCTCTGGCGCTGCCGACGGTGGCCGCACGGGTCTCACCTCCGTCACCACCGGCGTGCTGTTCATTCTCGCCGCTTTCTTCTCCCCCATCGTCACCATCGTTTCCAGTGCCGCCACCTGCGGTGCTCTGGTCTACGTCGGCTACCTCATGATGAGCGAGGCCTCCGAGATCGACTGGTCCGACGTGTCGCAGGGCTTCCCGGCGTTCATGATTGTCGCCGGCGTGCCCTTCACCTACTCCATCTCTGCCGGCATTGGTCTGGGCTTTATCGCCTACGTGGTCGTCGCGCTCTTTAAGGGCGAGGCATCCAAGATCAAGCCGCTCATGTGGATCGCAGCCCTTGCCTTCCTCGTCTACTTCTTTGTAGCGTAGGCGCAAGATTCGCAATACCAAACAGCAAAGCGCGGAGTCGCATCGAGCGGCTCCGCGCTTTGCTTTTAAAGCCAGGCGCCACACGGACGCGCGATGTATTGCTTCGCAAGTTTTGGACGTTTTGCTCTCCAAACGGCACTACCGCCGGCTACATCCTGCAGATATGCTGGGCGTAATCGCATAGGCCCTATGAGGATGGGAGTAACCATGGCCGCCTTGTTCACGACCCCCAAGCGCAATGACAAAACCTCTGGAGCCCATTTTGTCGAGCCCGACGTGCGCCGTCGCACGCTGCTCGCACACGGCAGCTGGCGCCGCGTGACACGCCGCATCGTTGTAGGCGCCGTATGCGCGCTCACGGTAAGTTCGCTGCTCATGCCGAGCGTCTCGCTCGCGGCCGAGTGGGTGGACGTCGGCGGCACCCAATACAACGCCGGCACCGCGGCGGGCGACGCCGCCGGCACCTGGAGCTGGGACGGCGCCGACGATATGAAGCTCAACGGCTATAACGGCGGCGCAATCGAGGCAGCGGGCAAGCTCAACGTGAGCTACGAGGGCAACAACACCGTCACTAACGACAACGGCCGCGGCATCAAGGTTAAGGATGGCTCGAACGAGAACGCCGAGCTTAATATTCAGGGCGACGCGTCCAGCACGCTCAACGTGACATCTTCTCGTGACGCCATCACTTCCGTCGGCAACATCAACATCGACGGCGCTGGCACTGTCAACGCCACGAGCACCGAGCACGATGCCATCGATGCCGGGGGCGATGTCACCATCAAGGGCTCGGGAAACGTTAACGCCACGGGCGATTCGGATGGCATCAGGGCCGACGGCAACATCACGATCGACAACAGCGGAACCGTCACCGCCAAGGCCACCGAGGATCAGGGTATCGATGCTAACGAGAACCTCATCATAAAGGGCGGCGGCAAGGTAGAGGCAAGCTCTATCAAAGACAATGCGATTTGGGCCGACGGCAACATCGAGATCTCGGGTGGCAGCCAGGTCAAGGCAAGCTCCGAGGAAGACGCCGCCATCGACGGTAAAAACAGCCTCACGGTCACGAACGCTTCCCTCAACGCAAGTGGCGTTGGGTATGGCATCTATGTCTACAAGGGCATCACGCTCGATGGCGCGACCGTGACGGTCCGCGCAAGCTCAGATGGCGGGGAAGCCAGCGCACTCTTCACCGATGAGGACGACATCGTCATCAAGAACGGCTCGACTGTGGATGCGCTCGCAGAAGGCAGGTTCTCGGTTGCAATCTCCACCAGTAATTTCTACTCCGACGAAGCGGGTGGCCATATCTACATCAGCGACTCCGTTGTCAAGGCCATAGCCCGCTATG
>DAWCEJ010000174.1:0-9956 GCA_052274955.1 Collinsella sp. | reverse complement strand
TCGTCACGTCCGCCGCGCTCGTCATCGCGACCGGAACGACGGCGGTCGCCCGAGCCGCGCTTGCCGCCGCGCGAGCCACGGCCCTCGTCCTCACGCTCGACACGACGACGGCCGCCGCGGTCCTCGTCCTCGCGACGACGGCGGTGTGCCTCGCCCTGGAACTGCTTGGCTCGACGCTCGGCACGGTTGCCGCGCGGAGCCTGCTCAGCGGCACCGGCACGCTCCTCGGCAGCAACCTCGCGGGCCACGCTCTCCACGGCCTCATCTACGCGAGCCTGAACGCCCTCGCGCACGCGGGTCTTGCCGCCGCGCTTGGGACGGCTCGGACGCTCGCCGTCGCCACGGCGCTCGTCGCGACCGCGGTTGGAACGACCGGCCACATCGCCGTAATCGTCGCCGTTGCGCTTGCCATCGCGGCGCGCCTGCTCAAGCTTTTTCTTGCTCTTGGACTTGCCGCGCTTGGTCTTCTTCTTCACCTTAAAGGCGGCAGGATCGCGCTCTGGATCGACGGCAGGCGGATTGGGGCCAACGTGCAGGTCACCGGCCTCGTAGATGTCGGCGGTCTTGTCCATGAGCTTCTCGATCTCGTAGAACTCATCGACATCCTGCTCGGTCACAAACGTGATAGCCCAGCCCAACTCGCCGGCGCGGCCCGTGCGGCCAATGCGGTGGATATAATCGGTCGGCTCGGCCGGCACGTCAAAGTTCACGACGTAGCGCACGTCGCTAATGTCGATGCCGCGGGCGAGAACGTCGGTTGCCACCAGCACGTCAACGGTGCCGTCGCGGAAGGCCGAAAGCGCACGCTCGCGCTGGGCCTGGCTACGGTTGCCGTGAATCGCGGCGGCCTTGATACCCTTGCGTTCCAGGCGACGGCAGCAGCTGTCGGCGCGGTGCTTGGTGCGCATAAAGACGATGGTGCGCTCCGGGCCCTCCTTCTTGAGGAACTCGGGCAGCAGGTTGTTCTTGGCCTCGATGGACACCGGGAACACAAACTGGTCGACGGTGTCGGCGGTCGACGTGGCGGGCGCAATCTCCACGCGAGCCGGGTCACTCACCAGGTCGGTGATCTCACCCACGGCCTCCTCGTCGAGGGTCGCCGAGAACAGCAGCGTCTGGCGCTCGGCCGGCGTCTCGCGCACAATACGGCGGACGGCGGGCAAAAAGCCCATGTCGAGCATGCGGTCGGCCTCGTCCAGCACCAGCACCTTGACCTCGTCCAGGTGGCAGGCGCCCTGCTCGATCAGGTCGACCAGACGGCCCGGCGTGGCGACCAGGATGTCGCAGCCGTACTTGAGCGCCGCGGTCTGGGGCTTGTAGCTCACGCCGCCCACGACGGTCACGGCGACGTGGCCGGTGACGTCGGCGATCTTGCTCGCGACCTCGTCGATCTGCTGGGCGAGCTCGCGCGTGGGGGTGATGACGAGCATCACGGGGCCGCGGCCGTTGCCCTCGGGCTTCTTGGCACCGCGACGGCGGTTGCGGCCGCCGCGCTCGCGCACGGGCTTGGGCGGAGCAATGTGCTCCAGGTTGTTCATGGTCGGCAGCAAGAAGGCGGCCGTCTTGCCGGTACCGGTCTGGGCGGCGGCAAGCAGGTCGCGACCCTCGAGCACCACGGGGATTGAGCCGGCCTGGACGGGCGTGGGCGCCGTGTAGCCCAGGTTCTCGATGGCACGAAGCATCTCGTCCGAAAGTCCCAGCTCGTCAAAGGCGGGCAGGTTCTCGGTCGCGGACTCGACGGCCTGGGCAGCATTGGCCTCATCGGCGGCATCGAAGGCAGCCTGGGTCATGGCCTCGCGGGTCTCGTCCAGAATCTCGGCGTCCGTGACGTCGGATACAGAATTACGCATATGTTGTTGTTCCTTATCTGCACGCGTTATGGGCACGGCATGCGGCCGCGCGAGCGTGCTTAGTAGTGCGCTAATACATACAAAAACAGGTGCGCACAGAGAGGACGTTGCTCAGCACGCTGGCGATCGCTTTGGCAGCCCTATCACGCGCCGTCCAGACGCAGCGGCCCTAAGCGATGGAGCAGATTCGCCGCCGGTTAGTATACCCGTACTCCGCATGCCCCCACGTAAACCACAGATGACGGGGGCGCGCGGAGGCCCCTCCGCCGGACAACGTCTCAATCTGTAACAATTACGGGGCAAAACCGGGTCTTACTGTTACAGATCGAGACAAACGGTCGGCCCCATCCGCAAACGTCTCAATCTGTAACAGTTACGGGCCGAATCTTCGTCCAGATGTTACAGATCAAGACAAACCAATCCGTCAGAAAACAACGTCTCGATCTGCAACAGTTACTCGGCAAAACCAGTCCCAGATGTTACAGATCGAGACGAAATAAAATATCGTACCGATAAAGCCCAAACCCCGGCCATCCTGCATTTTTACGGATATAACCTATAATGTTGTTAGAGCCATGTGGCGTGCCGCGCGTCTTTTAATGCGGCACCCGCCGAGGGCAATTAATTCCAATCATGTTTATCGATTTGAGAATAAACAGAGGAGGTATCGTGGCAGCAAAAACACCGTGCTCGGTCCTCTACAACGATATCCGCCTGTTCGGCGGCCTCAAGCATCTCGAAATCGCTCGAATGCTCATCAACGGCGACTCCTACCTCGGCAACACCCTGCTGGATAAGTGTTCTTCCAACCGTTCTTATCTGACTCGCTATGTCGTCTATCGCGAGCCTGACCAATGTGTCCCCGGTATCTACAATGATTTCACCGTCTCAACGCTCAACCTTTCCGCGGCAATCTGCAGCAAGCTCGGCGGAGGCGATTCTGCTTACCAGGCAATTGCCGATCACTACCGCGGTCCGGCAGCCAACGAAATGATGTCGGCTCTCGCCAGCTACCGGCTTGACAGCCGCCTGTACGCGAACGCTCTAAATCGCATCGATAGTTCCGACTGCCAAGGCGTACGCGAGAAGAGCACACTCTATCTGATGCTCTTTGTGACAACGGGGGCGCTCGCCGACCCCATTCAGGGCATGGCGACCGTCGAGCGTTACTGCAACAACAAGACGGGTGGGTTCTTTGGCACTACCGAGACAACTGTCGGCCGCAGTTTTACGAGCTGTCTACGAAAGCAAAGTGTTATCGCCCCCAATCTCGGTCTACTTAGGACACATGCCGATAGCTGCGTCGATATGCAGATCCACCCACTCTCACGCGACCCTCGCGGCACCGTGATTGGCTCTTTGCCCAAAACCTCGCCCAGCATCACCGATGTAGGTGCCGATGCATCGCGCGAGCACTTGCGTATTTGGCTCGAAGGCGGACGCTGGTACGCCCAGGGACTTGGATCGACCAACGGCACCGTCCTCGAATCGGGCGCGGGCGACGGTGACATCGTGATTGAGCCGCCGCGCGACCAACGCGAACCTGGCAAAATCTATCCCCCGGTGGAAATCGAAAACAGCGACAGGCTCCATCTGGGTCTCTACACGACATTCCTTGTCATTGTGGACTAGCGCGCGGGCGGCGATCGAAAAACGGTCGCCGCCCGTCTTTTGTCTTCTACCTTCTGCGTCGTAAACGACAATACTCAGCGGCATACGTCGGCAGTGCGGCTATCATGGTGCCTTACCAATAGCCGCACTGCCGACGCATACGTGCGGCAACCCATGCCAGACAAAGGAACGCCATGGATACTACCGATAGCGCCTATGGCGACAAACTCATCCGTCTTGACACATTCGACACCGCCGTGGCGGTCGACCCCAGCGCCGAGGACGATGCCAAGCGCCGGTTTATGACGCTCATTCTTCAAACGGACCATCGCAGCGACGGCAACATCGGCCACGTGCTGCGCGCGACCAACACCAACGGCGAGGTCTTTGCCGTCAAGTTGCTGGCAGACAACGCCATCCTTTCCGGCCAAGCCCCCAACCGCTCCGCCGAGCAATCGGCCGCGCACCTTGCCAATACCGCTGCTCTGTTCGAGGAGTACCGTCACCTGTGCACCGTCTCGCACCTGCGCGGGTTCCCGCGTGTCTATGGCTACGGCTCTTGCGAGGACGACCCGCTCATCCTCATGGAGTGGGTCGAGGGCACCTCGCTCAAGCAGGCGCTGCCCTTGCTTCCGCACGATACCTCGGGCGGGTTAACCACCCAGATGGTCGCCGCCGTCGGAAACGCCGTGCTTCGCGCGCTCTTGATGACCCAAGACCTTGTGAATCCGGTCGTTCACCGCGATCTTTCGCCCGCCAATATCATGTTCCGCACCACCAGCCGAACGCTCGAGCAGCAGATTGCCGATTGCTCCTTTGACCCCTGCCTCATCGACCTAGGCTCCGCCACCATGGCCCTCAGCGATGACACGATCACCCGGCGCGCCGACATCTGGCGCTTTGCCACGCCCGCATACGCCGCGCCCGAAATGCTCACGCAGGACATCGAAGGCATCGCGGCCCTTCGCCGCTCGCCCGCCATCGATGTCTATGCGCTTTCGAGCATTCTGTACCAGCTCTACAGCGGTCGCAAACCGTTCGATGTCGAGTCGACGGGTGCCGCGGCAACCGGCTCGTTCTATCTCATAAAGACCAAGACCAAGCCGGCGCCGCTCGAGCCGCGCTGCGATGGCGACGAGGCTCTCGTCCAGATCATCATGAAAGGCATCTCGGTCGAACAGGGCGATCGCCCCACCGAGCAGCAGATGCTCGAGGTGCTCTCGGCATACCTTCCCGCTGCAGAATCTGAGGGCCGCGAGGGCGCGGGCAATGATGCCGTAATCGACATCGACTCCGGTACGCACCTTAAGGTCGACGTCGCCGGCGAGCGCGCGAGAGAGATTCTGGAACAGGCCCGGCATGATGCCATGACCCGCCGCCGTTTTATTATCGGCGGCGTCGTCGCAGCCGTTGCGGGGCTCGGCGTCATTGGCGCGGCAACCCATGGCTTTGGCATCCCCGACTACCTGGACGGCATCCGCAGCTCGCTTGACGACTACACCTGGGATCAGCTGCAGGAGATTTCGCTCAAGATTAAGGCCGCCGAGACCCGCAGCGAGGCACGCGAGATTGCCAAACGCTACCACTTGCTCGACACCGATGGGCACATCCCCTTTCCGTGCACCAAGCGCGTAACACTCACCAACGGGCTGGAGGTTGGCGCGCAACTTGTGGGCATCCGCCACGACGAGCTTTTGGACGGGACGGGCAAGGCCGGGCTGACGTTTATATTCGATGCGGGCATTGCCGAGCGCGACGCTGCGGCTGAGCCGCCGAGCGCCGGCTGGGCAGATTGCGAGCTGCGGGCATGGCTCGACGGCGACGGTCTTAAGCTGCTGCCCAACGAGCTGCGCGCGCTTATTAAGGCCGTCAAGAAGACCTCGAACAACGTGGGCGCCGCCAGAAGCGCTTCGTGTCTGAGCGAGCTGCCCGCGACGCTCTGGCTGCCCGCCATGGTCGAGCTGTGCGGTGTGCAGCCGCCCGATTCGTTTGCCGAGGACTATCACTACCTGGCAGACATTTACAACGGCGAAGGCAAGGAGTACCAGCTCTTCCGCGAGCTCAAAGTGAGCCCGTATTCCACCAACTCGACCATGGTGCGCCAGTGGAAGGGCAAGGATACCTGCTGGTGGGAGCGCACAGTGAGTCCCGACACGTCGGAGGAAAAGGGCACGGTCTATATCAACCGTGTCGGCGACGACGGAGACGTCTTTATGTACGCCACGCCCGCGGACAAGCCAAGCAAGCGTACCTGCGTGATTCCTGGGTTCTGCATTTAGGGGACGGGTGTCCTGCCGCGACGGCGGGCGCCCCCCCCGGTATTTGTCTCGATCTGTAACATCTAGCGGGCAAAACCGGGTCCTGGTGTTACAGATCGAGATCTTGAGCTGGCACCCGGCGGAATGTCTCAATCTGTAACAGTAACTCGGCAAAAACGGGTCTAGTTGTTACAGATTGAGACAAACTCCAACCCCACGAGATAACATCTCAATCTGTAACAGTAAGGGGTCAAAAACCTCTCCAGATGTTACAGATCGAGACATTTGAGTTGTTGGCTGATGGTTTGTCTCGACCTGTAACAGTTAAGGTCCAAAAACGGGTCTAGATGTTACAGATTGAGATGAATGGTTGGACGGTCCGCTGGCCCGGCAGCTGACCCCTTCTGAAACGAAATGTCATACATTTTCATCCCCACTGAACACCCCCAGGGGGTATGGGTGTATAGTATCGGCAGGTTAACATTTCCGGCACTACGTCACAGAAAGGAGAAGCCATGGCTCAAGATAAGTTCGACGTGGGCGGCATGACGTGCGCCGCCTGCCAGGCACACGTGGATCGCGCCGTCAGCAAGCTCGACGGCGTTCAGGGCGTCGCGGTCAACCTGCTCGCCGGCTCCATGCTGGTCGACTATGACCCCGCGCAGGTCACCCCCGACGACATCTGCACCGCCGTCGACCGCGCGGGCTACTCGGCATCGCCCGTCAGCGCGGGCACCGAAGCCGCCGCAAACGGCAGCACGCAGGCCAGGTCCGGCGCCGCCCATATGGAGTCGCCCACCAAAAAACTGGAGGTCGCCGCCTCCGCCATGCGCACCCGCCTCGTCATCTCGATCATCTTCCTCGTCCCGCTGTTCTACATAGGCATGGGGCACATGCTCGGCTGGCCGCTGCCCAGCGTTTTCACCGACCACACGCACAGCATGACGCTCGCGCTCACCGAGCTCGTCCTGCTCATCCCTATCGTCTACGTCAACGACGCGTACTTTATCAACGGCTTCAAATCGCTCGTGCACGGCGCGCCCACCATGGACGCGCTCATCGCCGTCGGCGCCACCGCGTCCATCGCCTGGTCGCTCTACGCCATGTTCATCATGGCCGACCAGCTGGCTGCCGGACAGGTACACAAGGCTATGATGACGGGCATGGACAACCTGTATTTTGAGAGTGCCGGCACGATCCTGTCGCTCGTCACCGTGGGCAAATACCTCGAGACGCGCAGCAAGTCCAAGACCGGCGGCGCCATCGAGGCGCTGATCGACCTGGCGCCCAAGACCGCAACCGTCGTGGCCGAGGACGGTACCGAGACCACCGTCGACGTCGATGCCATCCTGCCCGGCCAGGTGCTGCGCGTGCGCCCCGGCGAGTCCATCCCTGTCGACGGCGTGGTGCTCGAGGGTGCCTCGGCCGTCGATGAGAGCGCGCTTACCGGCGAGTCCATCCCCGTGGAAAAGACCGCCGGCGACACCGTCAACGCCGCCACGGTCAACCGCACCGGATCGTTCACTTTCCGCGCCACACGCGTGGGCGCCGACACGTCGCTCGCCAAGATTATTCAGCTCGTCGAGGACGCCAACGCCACCAAGGCGCCCATCGCCCGCATGGCCGATAAGGTCGCTGGCGTGTTTGTGCCCGTGGTGTTTGTCATCTCGGCCGTGACCCTTGCGACGTGGATGGCGCTGACCGGAAGCGTGAACGAGGCACTCACCTCCGCCGTCGCCGTGCTGGTGATCAGCTGCCCGTGCGCGCTGGGCCTGGCCACGCCCGTCGCCATTATGGTCGGCACCGGCAAGGGCGCCGAGATGGGCATTCTGTTTAAGAGTGCCGAGGCGCTGGAGAACCTGCGCAGCGTGGGCACCGTAGTGCTCGACAAGACGGGCACCGTCACCCGTGGCAAGCCGGCTGTGACCGATATTGTGGTGGCCGAGTGTGCCGACAGGACGCCCGCCATGAGCAAAAAGGCGTTGCTCAAGCTGGCCGCCGCGCTGGAGCGCCAAAGTGAGCATCCGCTGGCCGAGGCGATTATGGCCGAGTGCGAGACACGCGGAATCGTCGCGCGCATGGTCGAGGACTTTTCCGCCGTGCCCGGTCGCGGCGTCACGGCGCGCGAGGGGCAGAACGCCATCGCCGCCGGCAACGTGCAGCTGATGAACGAGCTGGGGGTCGCCGTGCCCGCTGGTCTTGCCGAGCAATTTGCCGCCGAGGGCAAGACGCCGCTGTTCTTTGCCAAGAACGGCGAGCTTGCCGGCATCATCGCCGTGGCCGATGAGGTTAAGGAGACGAGCGCCGGAGCTGTCGCCGCGCTGCGCTCGCTCGGCGTCGACGTGCGCATGCTCACCGGCGACAACCGCGTGACGGCTGAGGCCATCGCCCGCCGCGTGGGGCTCACCAGCGACCAGGTTATCGCCGACGTCCTCCCCGCCGACAAGGAGCGCCACGTGCGCGAGCTGCAGGACGCGGGCGGCAAGGTCGCCATGGTGGGCGACGGCATCAATGCCTCCCCCGCCCTGGCGCGCGCCGACGTGGGCCTTGCCATCGGCACCGGCGCCGACATCGCCAAGGAGGGTGCCGACGTGGTGCTCATGCGCAGCGACCTCATGGACGTCGCCCGTGCCATCGAGCTGTCACGTGCCACAATCCGCAACATCAAGCAGGACCTGTTCTGGGCGCTGTTCTACAACGGCATCGGCATTCCGCTGGCGACGGGCGTGTTCTTCCCCCTCACCGGTTGGCAGCTCTCGCCGATGTTCGGCGCCGCGGCCATGAGCCTGTCGAGCGTGTGCGTCGTAAGCAATGCCCTGCGCCTGCGAACTTTTAGATCCAAAGTGGCAAAATAGGCTCACCATTAAGTCCATTTAGAACGGGTTTTCCAGGTGCCCGAGATTGACCTGAAAGAGGAGCGACGCGTACTTTGGTACGCGAGCGACGGTTTGAAGGTCAAGGTCGGGTGCCTAGGAAAGCCGACACAACAGAGAGGAATATCCATGCGTTTCACAATTAAGACTTCCGGCCTTATGTGCGGCCACTGCGACGCCACCGTCGAGACGGCGTTGCTCAACGTGGCCGGCGTGACCGACGCCGACGCCGATCACGAGACCCAGACCGTCCAGGTGGAGTGCGCCGACACCGTGACCGCCGAGCAGCTCGCAGCCGCTGTCGAAGCCGCGGGCGAGAAGTTCCATGCCCTGTCCGTAACCGCCGCGTAACGACCCACGCGCACCCCGACCAGAAACGAGGACCCGCCATGATGGCAGACCATAAATCGGTGACTCGCATGCTCAAGACGGCACGCGGTCAGATCGACGGCATCCTGCGGATGGTCGAGGAGGACCGCTACTGCGTCGATATTTCCACGCAGCTCATGGCCACACAGGCGCTCCTCGCGCGCATTAACGCCGACGTGCTCAAGGCGCATATCGAGGGCTGCGTGACTTCGGCAATCGAATCGGGCGACGAAGACCTCAAAGCCGCCAAGCTCGCCGAGATCGAACGCGTCGTCGACAAGCTCTCCAAGTAATTGGGGCATTGGGGACAGACTTCTTTGCACCATCTTGGTGTATCGGGGATAGGTACGTTTGCACCACCTTGGTGCAGATTGACCTGTCCCCCTTGCTCTAAATCGGGTATAAAGGCGTGCAGCATATCGAACGAAAGGCAATTTGCATGAATGACTTTATGAAGGGCCGCAATGGTGCCGATGAACTCACCATCGTGATGGGTTTTGCCGGCATTGTCATCGCGATGATCGGATCGATAGCCCACATCCAGTGGCTCAGCTGGATTGCCATCGCCGTAATCGTGATTGGCGTGCTGCGCGGCCTGTCCAAAAACATCGATGCGCGTCGCAAGGAAAACGCTGCCTTTGTCGCCGCGACCGCGAACGTCCCCGGCTTGGGCAAGTTTGTCGCCAGCTTGGGCGGCGGCGCTGCAGCGGCCAGCACCTCGCGCGCGGCTGGAACGAGCAAGGAAGACTTTGAGCGCGCCAAGCGCACGGCCAAGAAGATGTGGAAGGGACGCAAGACCACGGCATACCTCAAGTGCCCCAACTGCGGCCAGATGCTCTCCGTCCCCAAGGGCAAAGGCAAGATCCGCGTCACCTGCCCCAAGTGCCACGCCAAGATGGAAACCCGCTCCTAGCAGCCACGCGTGGGACAACTTAATCAGGTTTGTTTGTCCCAAATCTTAAGTATTTGTTCGATAAAAACGCCGAGGCCTCGTG
>DAWCEJ010000173.1:0-940 GCA_052274955.1 Collinsella sp. | reverse complement strand
TGGCCTTAGGCGTGCAAGGCTCGGTGACGAGCTCCATGATAACGATGGGAGCGTTGTCGCCCTTGCGGTGCCCGAGCTTCATGATGCGGGTATAACCGCCGTTGCGATCCTGCCACATACCCTGGGCAGCC
The DNA here is from genome assembly GCA_052274955.1 of Collinsella sp. GTDB lineage: Bacteria > Actinomycetota > Coriobacteriia > Coriobacteriales > Coriobacteriaceae > Collinsella. The sequence goes on along the minus strand of DAWCEJ010000173.1, from coordinate 809 downwards.
TTGTCGAAGATCTCGGCAACGAGCTGCTTATCGCCGAGCTTGGCGATAGCCAGACGACGAGAGTGCAGGTCGCCCTTCTTGGCCCAAGTGATGATCGGATCGACGACCGAACGCAGCGCCTTAGCGCGGGTCTCGGTGGTCTTGATGCGGTCGTTCTCGAAGAGGGCCTTAGCAAGGCTCTTCTTCATGGCCTTGGTGTGGCTCGCATCGGTGCCGAGCTTCAGGCCCTTCTTAACGTTGTGACGCATGGTCTAGTTTCTCCTCAAATATGCGAAGCATTAAGCCTTCAGGCTCAGGCCCATGGACTCAAGCTTGTCCTTCACTTCCTCGATCGACTTAACACCGAAGTTACGGATGTTGAGCAGATCGTTCTCCGAGAACTCAACGAGCTGACGGACCGAGTGAATGCTGGCGCGCTTAAGGCAGTTGTAGGAACGGACGGAAAGGTCCAGATCCTCGATCTGCTTGTCCAGCTCGGCGTTGTCGTTGGTGACCTCGGGAGCGAAGATCGAAGCCTCCTCCTCGACCTCGGTGGTCTCGGCAAGGTTCATAAAGGCGGCCATATGCTGGTTGATGATATTGGCAGCCTGGACCACGGCGTCGCGCGGGGCGATGGAGCCGTTGGTCTCGATCTCGAGGACAAGGCGGTCGTAGTCGGTGTGCTGACCGACACGGCAAGCCTCAACGAGCTTGGCGCAACGGGAAACCGGCGAGTACAGCGAGTCGACGTGGATCACACCGATGGGATCGTTGTCGCGCTTGTTGGCCTCGCCAGAAACATAGCCGCGGCCATAGCCGATGCGCATGCT
>DAWCEJ010000172.1:0-4888 GCA_052274955.1 Collinsella sp. | reverse complement strand
GTTGGTGGGCTCGTCGAGCACGAGCAGGCGTGGCCGGGCGATCAGCGCCAGCGCGAGCCCCAGGCGCTGCCGCATGCCCATCGAGAAGCGCCCGGCGCGCTTCTTCCCGGTGTCCGCGAGGTCCACGGCGGCGAGCACCTCATCTATGCGGCTCTCGGGAAGGCCCAGCAGCGTGGTGCGCACGCGCAGGTTCTCGCGCGCGGTGAGGTTGGGGTAGAGCGGCGCCTCCTCGATGAGGCTGCCGATTGCGTAGAGGTCCTCGCGGCGCCAGGCGTGCCCGGCAAAGAGGATCTCCCCGGCCGTCGGCCGCAGCATCCCGCAGATCATCTTGAGCGTTGTCGACTTGCCGGCGCCGTTGGGACCGAGCAGCCCGTACACCTCGCCCTCGCGGATATGAAGGCTCACATCGGCCACGGCGTCCTGCGCCTGGTCGCCGCGGCCGAAGCGCTTGGTGAGCCCACGCGTCTCGAGCATGTAACCCATGGGTTTATCCTTTCTCTTCCGGGCGCGCGGGCCGAGCCACCGTGCCCGCACGCCTTACCTTTCGGGTTCACCATCCATGGTGGGGCGCGTTTCTAACGAAGCCGTAACGGCCGTTGGGTTCTTTTAGCGCCAACCCTTCTCGACCCGCACATCATGATTGATTTGCTTAAGGCAACAACTTTCCCGATCGATGTAATCACCGAATCAAAACGTGTACATCAGCCATCAAAGATGCCGAAAAATGTCATATTTGGAGGCTGATGTACACAAATGCAGAATCCCGCACAACCCAGTAGCATCCTCCATATGTCTGGACTCTCTATGCTTACGCTGGATAGACATCGCCGGAACGGGTATAGTATCGAAAGTTTTGTCGTTAACCAGCGGGGGAGTCCTGTGGGCATCAAAAAGAAGATCAAAAAGGAGCTTATCGGCACTTCCGATTACCCGTCGAATAAGATCTTTACGATCTCCAATTTCATCACCTTTACGCGCCTGATCCTCACCCTGGTATTTCTGTACCTGTTTGTGACGGATAACAACCGCGTCATCGCCATCGTTATCTACGCCGTTGCCGCCTCTACCGACTGGATGGACGGTCAGATCGCCCGCATGACCAAGACGGTCTCGTGGCTCGGCAAGGTCATGGATCCCATCTGCGACCGTGCGCTGCTGTTCACCGGCGTACTTGGGCTGGTGGTCCGCGGAGAGCTGCCCATCTGGGTCTGCGTGCTCATTATTGGCCGCGACATCTATCTGGGCATCGGCACGCTTATCGTTCGTCATTATCACCGTCGCCCCATCGATGTCGTCTTTCCCGGAAAGATTGCCACTGCACTGCTCATGACCGGCTTCTCGCTCATGCTGCTCGGGTTCCCCGTTATTGACGGCCTGCATCTTTTACCTTCAACCCTTACGGCCTTCCCGGGCCTCAACGGAAGCTCGGTGCCCCTCGGCATCTTCTTTGTGTACGGCGGCGTGATCTTCTCCATGCTCACGGCTGTCATCTATTCCATTAAGGGCGGAGTGGCCATTAAACAGGCTCTCGCGCATCCCGAGGACGAGGACATCGACTTTCTGAACCCTGAAATCGAAGACTGATTCGTTGGGGTATGATTACGTACGGTTCATTATTTGCGGCACGTCCGCGATAAGTTAGGGGTTGTCATGGACAACATGGTTAACAATATGCCTCAGAATGATAAGACCGCTGACGCTACCTGCGTATTCCGCGTGCCTTCAAGCGACGTCACCGTTCCCGACCTCATGGCCAACGTGCGCATCACCGCCCCCGTTCTGTCCATCGTCAAGGGTCCGCAGACTGGTGCCGCCTTTGAGCTCGAGGACGACGTGACCACCATCGGCCGCGATCCTGCGAACGGCATCTTCCTCAATGACATGACCGTTTCGCGCAGCCACGCGCGCATTATTCGTGAGGGGCTCCAAGCTCGCATCGAGGACTTGGGCTCGCTCAATGGCACCTGGGTCGACGGTGCCATCGTCAATGCGGCCCCGCTGCACGACGGTTCTTCCGTCCAGATCGGTACATTTACGCTCATCTACCACGAGAGCACGCCGGAGCGCATCGAAACCGGTGAGTAGGGCATGGCCGAACGCAACTATCTGAGTATCGGCCAAGTCGTCAACCTACTTCGAGGCGCATACCCCGATCTTTCGAACTCAAAAATTAGATTTCTAGAAGATGAGGGGCTCATTACCCCTCATCGTACGCCTAAGGGATACCGTCAGTACTCCAAGGAGGACGTTGATCGCCTGGAGGTCATCCTGCACTTGCAGAAGACCCGCTACATGCCGCTCAACGTGATTAAGCAGCGCTTGGAAAACGCCACGGACCTGTCAACGCTCGCTTACGAGGTGGGCTTGCTGTCCGATGTTCCGCTCAAGACGGAGCCCAAGGAGACTAAGCAAAAGCTGCATCCCATTGAGACCATTCCCGATATGCTGGGCGTCGAGATTTCGTTTATCCGCTCGCTCGCCGAGAACGACCTCATTCGCATCATCAAGAGTCCGCAGAATCGTGAGCTCGTCGATGGTCGCGATTTCCCGATCATCCGCTACTGCTCCGAGCTGTCACGCTTCCATATCGAGCCGCGCAACCTGCGTCAGTACGTGTCTTCCGCCAACCGCGAGTCCTCGATGTTTGAGCAGGTGCTCGTGAGCATGCTCGGAATGGATACCTCCGATGACGAGCGCGACGCCAAGCTCGAGCGTGCGTTTAAGAAGCTTCACGACCTGACGGAAGGTGTGCACACTGCGCTGCTCAAGAACCGCGTTTTTGAGTCGCTCAACGCCGTGGTCGAGGACGCCGACATTGATGCACTCGATGAGGAAATCGCTCGCTCCGAGTCCACCAAGGCCAAAAACGAAGAAACTGCCGCGCCGGCTTCGCACGAGGATTCTCTCGTAAAGCCGCTCAAGGTCGTCGCCCCTTCGCAATCCGGCACCGTCACCGCGGGCAAATAACCGCTGCTGATATTTCGGCAACCCATTGAAAGGTCATGCAATGTACGACTTCGAATCTCAAATCGTCGACATCCCCGACTATCCCGAGCCCGGAGTCATCTTTAAAGACATCACGCCGCTCTTTGGCAATCCCGAGGCGCTCAAAGCCATGACCGATACCCTCGCCGAGCACTTTGCCGGCATGGGAATCACCAAGGTCGTGGGTCCCGAGGCTCGCGGCTTTATGGTTGGCGTACCGGTGGCTGTAGCCCTTGGCGCCGGCTTTGTTCCCGCACGTAAACCGGGCAAGCTGCCGCGCGAGACCGTAAGCCAGAGCTACGAGCTCGAGTACGGCACCGATTCAATTGAGATCCATGCCGACGCTATCAGCTCTAAAGATACCGTGTTGATTCTGGACGACTTGGTCGCGACGGGCGGAACCGTCGAGGCAACAGGTAAACTGGTGCGAGATATGGGCGCAAAGCTTATCGGTTACGGTTGTATACTTGAGCTTGCGTTTCTCAACCCGCGCGAGAAGCTCACGCCGTCTGATGACGATGTGGAGTTCTTTAGCCTGGTGACGGTAGACTAGCCGTTACCCTTAGTTACTGGAAAGGAAGCTACATGCGCACAGCAAACACGCACAAAAACATGGCACGCTGCGCTGCTACGGCAACCCTCGCTTGTGTTTTGGGCTTGGGCCTCGCGGCTCCTGCCTACGCCGATACCGCATCCGACCTTGCCGCTGCTCGTACGAAACTCGAGCAGCTCGGCACCCAAACCCAGCAGATTTACGATGAGCTTGCCACGCAGACGCAGGCGCTCGATCAGACTGCCGGCGAGATCACGCAAAAGCAGCAGGAGATCGCCGATGGTCAGGCCAAGCTCTCGACCTATGTCGCCGGCGAGTACAAAACCGGCGGTCTGAGCCTGCTTCAGGTTTTGACGGGTGTCGATGATCTGAGCGATATGCTCAACCGCCTGTTCTACTACGGCAAGGTGTCCGACAAGCAGGCCAAGACCATCCAAGAGGTCAAGGAGCTTAAGCAGCAGCTCACCGATAAGCAGGCCGAGCAGGAGAAGAACGTCGCCACCACGCAAAAGAAGGTCGACGAGCTTAACGCCCAGCAGGCTGAAGCCCAGAACGTCGTAAACTCCCTGGATTCGCAGCTGCAGGCCGAGCTTGCCGCAGAGGCCGAGGCCAACGCCGCGCTGCAGGCCGGCATCAACGCCAGCACTGCCGAGAAGGCCACGGTGAGCAACGAGACTGCCGGTACGACCGAGAACACCAACAACGGTGGCCAGACCAGCAATAACAACAACCAGGGCGGCAACACTCCGGCTCCTACGCCGGCACCTGCTCCTACACCGCAGCCCTCCACGCCCGCTCCGGCTCCGACGCCTTCTGCTCCGAGCCAGTCCGTCGATGGCGGTTCTGTTGTCTCGCGTGCATACAGCAAGCTTGGTTGCGCCTATTCCTGGGGCGGAATTGGACCGAACAGCTTCGACTGCTCTGGTTTTGTTAGCTATTGCCTCACGGGTCGCTATTGCCGCCTCGGCACCACGGGTACCTTTATGGGCTGGACGCGTGTGTCCGATCCGCAGCCCGGTGACGTTGTGGTCAACTCGTACCACACCGGCATTTACATCGGTGGTGGTCAGATGATTCATGCTTCCGACTACAACACAGGTGTTATCATCAGCTCCGTTGCCGCCGGCATGAACAACAACTATATCTTCGTTCGCTACTAAGTATTCAGATAAAGCAAATGGATATGGACCTCGTGGCTTTGAGTCATGGGGTCCATTCATTTCCCTGTAGTGCAGGCCGCTATCTAGTTTTGAATACTAGATAGCGGCCCAATCGGTTTGCAAGAAGGCTATAATTGTTTAGGAACAATTAGAAAGGACCCTCTATGAGCTGGGCACTTATCTCAGATTC
>DAWCEJ010000171.1:0-4290 GCA_052274955.1 Collinsella sp. | reverse complement strand
GGTACTTTGCCCTTGCCGTGCGTACGGGGCTCGCCCTCAACCTGGTAAGCGGCGGTGGCGCCGCCAAACACAAAGCCGTCGGGGAACTGCATGGGGTTGGTCATGAGTCATCCTTTCTGTGGAATACGAATAGGGAGAGGTGCCCGAACTGGGGATCCGGGCGCCAACAGGGGGAGGAACTAGTCGAGGTTCTCGCGGAGCCACTTGATGGCGCCGGCGGGGTCGCGGGTAAGGTCGATATATTCCTTGCCGCGCGGGGCGAGCAGCTTAATGCCCAGACGGTCGGTATCGGCCTTCATGTCGTTGTAGTAGCTACGAACCTGCGGGGCGAGCACGATGACGTCGTACTGATCCATGATGGCAGTGTGCTGGCCATAGGCGCCTGCGGAGGAAGCGATGTTCTCTCCGGTCTGCGCGGCACCTTCCTTGATAGCGTTGGCAAGCATGGCAGAGGTGCCGGCGCCGGCGCACAGGACGAGGACCTTCAGGCCATCGACATCCTTCTTAGCGGATGCGTCGGCGGCGGGCTCGGGCTGATCGGCGACAGGCTTGCTGTCGGCGGCAGCGGCGGTCGGCTTGACGGAAGCGGTGGTCTGCTCGACAGCGGGCGCAGGCGCGCTGTCGGCGATGGCAACGGCGCCATTGGACTCGAGACCCAGCTCGGCGGCGCGCTCGGCCTCCTGGTCGCAGAGCAGCTTATCGTATGCCTTCAAGAACGGCAGGTAGATGATGGCGTCCAGCAAGATGATGATCGCGACAAATACCAGGGCAATAAGCTGGAAGTTCGTGGTGATGAAAATGCCGATGGGGGCGGGGGTGGCCCAAGGCACCACGAAGGAGAAGCCGTTCATGCCCACGTTATCGATAAAGAACTTGGCAACACTCACGTTGACGCAGCCGGCGGCAACAAAGGGGATGAGCATGTAGGGGTTAAGGATCATCGGCGCGCCAAAGAGCAGCGGTTCGTTGACGGCGAAGGCAACAGGAACAATCGAGGCCTTACCGACGGCTTTGAGCTGCTTGGACTTCATAAAGAGAATCAGCAGAAGTGGCACGATGAAGGTGGCGCCGGTGCCGCCGAACTCACCCACGAGCGACATGTTAAAGGTGAGGGAGTGGGCGGGGTGGCCGCCTGCCAGCAGAACCTGCAGGTTCTCGGCCTGGTTGGCAAGACGGATGGGGTCGATGCCCGGCTGGACGATCGAGGGGCCGTGGACGCCGATGAACCAGAAGAACGCGGTGGCTGCCTGGATAAGGATAAGGCCGGGATAGGTTTCTGCAGCGGTAAAGAGCGGGGAGAGCAGTTTGATAAGCAGCTCGGAGAACGGAACGCCCATGAGGTTGCGCACGACGACATCGATGATGCCGCAGATGATGACGGCGCCGCCAAAGGGGATGATGTCGCGGAAGTTCTGAGCGATGGCGCCCGGGACCTCCTTGGGCAGCTTAATGGTCAGATCGCGCGAGACGCAGAACTTATAGACCCACACGGTAATGAACGCGGCGATATAGGCCGAGAACAGACCGCGCGTACCCATGCTGGTGCAGTCGAAGACCGAAAGTTCGGAGCCGTTGAGCTTGGTGGTGAATTGCGTAACGGCGAGCAGCAGCATGCTGCACTGGGCGGCCACCATGGTGGAGCCGTCGTTGAGCACCTTGCCGGCGGGCATGCGACGGTTCATGGAAGCCGTAAAGTTCTTGGCAGTGGTGCCGGCAACCATGATGCCCATGACGCCCATGGTGAAGTTGTACAGCTTGTTGCACCAGTCGATGAGCGGCTGGGGCAGCGTGATGCCAACTACGCCAGGAAGGGTGGCAATTAGCAGGAAGATCGAAGAGGTGAGGACGATGGGCATGCACCCAAGGAATCCGTCCTTAATGGCCTGGAGGTAGATGTTCCTCGAGATCTTCTCAAAGAACGGTTGATGCTTTTCGAGCATCTTTACGATGGCGTCCATAGAGCTCCTTTGCTGCTCGATGCGCAATGCATGTGGATGGAACTGGTCGTCGATGGATGGTTAGGACTGCCCGGAAACCTTCCTGCTTAAGGAAGGCATTGCGAAATGACAACGTTGTCAATTCGTTAATGACAACGTAAGACATTTTTGGAAGAGCAACAAGGATTTACGGGTGAACGGTCGATATTGTTCGATAAACGGCTGATTTGTCAGTCGGGCAGGTAGTGTATGCTAGAACACAAAAAACAAGCGATGCAAAACCGACTGGAGAAGCAGTGGCAACGATGGACAAGAAAAATGTCTCAATGAATGATGTGGCAGTTGCCGCGGGCGTTTCTCTCAAGACGGTGTCGCGCGTGATCAACGAGCCCGATAGCGTGCGAGAGTCGACACGCGATAAGGTCCATTCGGCAATGGAGGCGCTCGGGTTTCGAACCAACTTCGCCGCGCGTTCGCTCAAGTTGGGCCGTTACGGGTGCATCGGCGTGGTGCTGTTTCACTTGTCGGGCGGTGCCGTGGACATGATTGACGGTATTGCCGATGCCGCCGAAGAGCGAGGCTTTGCGCTCACGATGATCAAAAAGCGGGCGGGGGAGAAGATGACCCTTGCCGAAGCGGCGCGTAGGATGTCGCAGCTTCCCGTCGACGGCATGATTTTCAACCTGCGTAAGATGGTCGATGATTTCGATACGTTTGAGGCACCGAAGGACCTCAAGACGGTGATTATCACGCCGATGGAGCATCCTACCTGCTCTACCGTCAGTGACGATCAAGAGGGTGGTGCGCGCATGGCGTGCGAGTACTTCTTGAATCACGGGCACAAGAACGTGTACTTCGTCTCTGGTAAGCAAGAGTCGCTGTCGAGCCAGTGCCGTATGAAAGGCTGGCGTGCGGCACTCGAGGCGCGTGGCATTGAGCCGCCCGAGCCTCTGCAGGGCGATTGGAATGCGGATAGTGGCTATGCCGCGGGCCTTGTGCTTGCCGATAAACCCGATTGCACGGCGGTTCTCGCTGCTAACGACTGCATGGCAAACGGCGTGATGATGGCTCTACGTGACAAAGGGCTCAGCGTGCCCGACGACGTGTCCGTGATCGGCTTCGACGATGAGCTCTACAAGACGATTCCCAACTCGATTCTGACGTCGGTGAAGTTTCGCCATCGCGAGCTGGGCATCCGTGCGCTCAACGAGGTCGTTGCAGGCCTGGAAGCCCCGAGTTCCAGAAGCCGCACGCTCGTCTCGGGCGTGCTGATCGAGCGTTCCAGCGTAAAGGACCTGCGGGCGTAGACGTGCTCGGCTCGTTCATCTTAATCTGTAACAGCTAGGACCCAAAAACTCGGCTAGATGTTACAGATCGAGACAAACGGCTCCTGACCAGCCCAAAAACAAAAAGACCGGGGGCGGCGCGCCGTGTGACGTGCCGCCCCCGGCTGAGAAATGGGGACAGGTTATGTGGGCAGGCAACCCCGCTAGTCTTTAGTCCAGACGACGGGTCTGCGCCACGTGCTTATACCAGTATGCGCTTGCCTTGGGCGTGCGCTTCTGGGTTTCAAAGTCAACGTAGAAGAAGCCGTAACGCTTGTTGTAACCATTGGTCCAGGAGAACTGATCCTGCAGGCTCCACAGGAAGTAGCCGCCCACGTTGACGCCTACCTCCATGGCCTTGAGCAACCAGCGCAGGTGCTGCTCGATGTAGTCGATGCGCGGCTGGTCGTCTACAAAACCGTCCTTGTAGGGGTCCTTGTAGCCCATGCCGTTCTCGGTGATGAAGATCTGCTTGTAGTTGGGGTAGCGCTGCTTAATGTAGACGAGCAGATCGAACAGACCCTCGGGATAGATGATCCAGTCCCAGTCGGTGGTGGGGATGCCAGGCTTGTTCACATGCTCGCCAATACCCTTAACGCGCCAGCGGCCGGTGCCTTTCTCGCCCGTACCGTTGTGGTGCAGGTCGTTCTCTCCATCGTAAGCCTTCAAGAAACGGCACTGGTAGTTGTTAACGCCCAGGTAGTCGTTGTAGAGCGCGGCCTCGCGCATAATCTCGAGGTCCTCGTCCAGGATCTCGATGGTGCCGCCCGAGACGGCAGCCAGGCGGTTGGCGCACTCGAGCGTGTCGGGCGCGTAGTCGCCGCGGAAGGTGGCGTCGAGCAGGAACTGGTTCTGCAGCACGTGCTCATTGTTGGCCGCCTTGATGTCGGCAGGATCGTTCTCGTTGAGCGGGTACTTAAACTCCAGCGACTGGATGACGCCGATCTTGCCCTTAAAGCCACCGTTGTGGAAGGCCAGGACTGCCTTGGCGTGGGCGAGCATCATGTTGTGCTCGCACTGGAAGGCCT
>DAWCEJ010000170.1:0-5461 GCA_052274955.1 Collinsella sp. | reverse complement strand
ACACCACGCCGACCTCCTCGTGCAGGATATCGATGGCGTTATCGGCCGTAAGCTCATCGGCGCGGCGGGCAAAGACGTCCTCGGCCCAGGCGGCGTGACTACGGCAAAGGTCGTCGCCCTCGAGCGCAGCGGCAAGATCGTAACTGGCATCGGTCTTGGCCGCCAGCAGATGCTCACGGACAGCGCCAAGCTCGGGAACCAGGCGCGGCGGCAAAATGGCCAGGCCCATGACCTCAATCAGGCCGATGTTCTCCTTCTTAATGTGGTGGTACTCGGCATGCGGGTGGAAAACGCCCAGCGGGTGCTCGTCGGTCGTGATATTGCAGCGAAGCGCCAGATAGGCCTCGTAAATCTCGCCGCCGGCATTTCCGCGGGAGTCGACGCGGCGAATGACGGGCGTCACGGTGTTATGGGCCACGCCGTCGGCCGTGTGCGCGATAACACCCACGGCCTCGTCGGTCCACTCGCGCCAAGCGAGGATAATCTTCTCGGCGGCGTCGAGCAACTGAGCGCGGTCGTGCGAGCGCAGTCGCAGCACCGAAAGCGGCCACTGCAGCACGGTACCGCTGACCTGGTCAAAACCGGGCACGCTAAACTGCGAGACCTCGGCGGCGTGCATCATGGGGAACTCGTGTGCGCCGCCCTGGAAGTGGTCGTGCGACAGAATCGAGCCGCCCACGATGGGCAGGTCGGCGTTGGAACCGATGAAGTAATGCGGGAACAGGTCCACAAAATCGAGCAGGCATGTCAGTCCCTTACGGTCGACGTGCATCGGGCGATGCTCGGAGCTCATGGCAATGCAGTGCTCGTTAAAGTACGCGTACGGGCTGTACTGGAAGCCCCAGCGCTCGTCGTTGAGTTCAATGGGGATAATGCGCAGGTTCTGGCGAGCGGGATGAGCGCCGCCGTCTGCTGCGGCGGAGCGTCCAGGGTAGCCCTCGTTTTCGATACAGAGCTGGCAGGCGGGATACTTCTCGCCCGTGTTTTTGGCGGCACCGGCCGCGGCAATGTCGCGCGGGTCCTTCTCGGGCTTTGACAGGTTGATAGTGATCTCCAGGTCACCCCAGTTGGTGGGGGTGCTCCACTTGATGTTGCGCGCGATGGCGGCGCGGCGCACGTAACCGGCGTCACAGCACAGGCCGTAGAACCAGTCGGTCGCGGCGCGAGGTTCGTTGACGCCCATGCGGCCGCTGAATTCCTCGTTTACAACCGAAGGCCTTGGCATGAGCACACCCATGATGCGCATGGCGATGCGGTCGCGGCCCGATGCCGTGTCCTCGGCGGCACCGTTGGCAACGGCGGCCTCGGAGAGCGCGGCGAGCGTGCCCTCAAGGTCAAAGTCGGGGAGTGTGTCAGGGTGCAGAAGCGAAATCTTCTCGGTCTGCAGCGCCCAGGCCATGTCGAGCGCGGGGCCCGTGGCGCCAATGCACTCAAGAATGGTGTTGTAGGCCCAGATACGGTCGTCCTGCCCAATCATGGATCGGTGGATGGCGTACTCAATCAGGTTCTGCGCAGCTTCGCGCACGTCGGTCGTTACAGCCATGCCGCGTAAGCCCCCTTGTCAGAGATTGCGTAGTGGCGGGCAGAGCCCTCGCCCAGCCAGCCGTTCATCTTGGCGATAAAGGTGTCGACCAGGTCGAGCGGCACGAAGGCCTGGATGGTGCCGCCAAAGCCGCCGCCGTGGATGCGGACGGCGCCGCGGCCGTCGAGCACATGCTCGGCAAGGGCCAGCGCATACATGGAGGGCTGCTCGGAGCCCAACTTGGCAACGACATTCTGCAGGTACATGGCAGAGCTGGCGCCGGACTCGCGCGTCAGGACCAGGAACTGGTCGATGTCGCCGGCGTTAAGAGCTGCCCAGCGCTTGTCGACCAGGCCGTTCTCGTACCAGTAGTGAACGGCGCGCAGACAAGCGCGGTCGCCCAGTTTGGCGCGCAGCTCGGGGAGCTTGGCGTCAAAGTCGGCAACGTCGACCTCGCACAGGCGTGTCTTGCCAAACTCGCCGGCGACGTCCTGCATCTCGCGCGGAACGGCGGCATAGTCGTCGGTGGCGGCCACGTGGTCGGCACCGACCTTAACGAGCACGAGCGCATAGCCGTGATCCTCAAAGCTGAGCTCGAGCTTCTGGGTTTTAGGCTGAGCCTGGTCCTCAAAGTCCATGTAGGCAAGGCCGCCCAGGCACACGGCGGCCTGGTCCATCAGACCGCAGGGCTTGCCATAGTAGTTGTTCTCGGTGCGCTGGCTCATCTGCGCGAGCGCGACGGGCTCAATGGCGGGCGCGCCCCAGAGCGTTTCCATGGCGCGACCGTAAGCGGCCTCGACGGCGGCAGAGCTCGAAAGGCCGCCGCCCGAGGGGACGGAGCAGGTGAAGGCGAAGTCGAAGCCATGGGGCTCAACGCCCAGGGCTTCGACCTCGTGGGCCATGCCGCGGACGAGGCTTGCGGACGTGCCCTTCTCGGCCTCCTGAACATCCAGCGTGTCGAGCGTAATCTCAAAGGTGGGGTAGCCCTCGTCGGCAACGCGGACCTTGTTGGAGTCGGTCGCCACGGCGATGCCATCGACGGCGACATCGAGCGAGCCGGCGATAACGTGGCCACCCTCGTGGTCGGTGTGGTTGCCGCTGATCTCGGAGCGGCCGGGCGCGTGCACATAGAGCACCTGGCGGTCGCCGATGGGGCCAAACTCCTCCTCAAACAGCTTGGTGAGCGTGGCGAGCGTCTTTTCGTCGGGGGCGGTCATGAGGGTCCTTTCTTTGGCGCGTACAGGTGAGTTTTGCCTCGTTATGAGTACGTTAACAACTTGAAGCGGCATGAACCGAGTGTTCACGATACCGCACGTTACGGGCTATGTTAACGTACTCATAACACAAAGCTTATTACTTTTTGAGAATCTGGTAATCGGTCGATATTCGGCCGCGAACGGTAGTGCCGTATGGACTTATAGAGCAGAAGGGCTGCAGCTAGAAAAAGTAGAGTACGTTAACATGCGTCCGACGATAGCGGGTCTCGGCGCGGGGCGTGTTTCTGCCCGGGCCGACATTCACGCTATTCAGATCTCGCAAGGGTGAAGGTGATCCTGTGGCAAGGCGCCCGTCCAACGATACAGGTACGCGTCCGGTTTCCATGGCCGACGTCGCCCGCGCTGCTGGCGTTTCGCAGCAGACGGTTTCGCGCGTCGCCAACGGCTTGCCCAACGTTAACGAGCAGACGCGCCAGCGCGTGCAGGCCGCTATGCAAGAGCTCGGCTTTCGTCCGAGTTATGCCGGCCGCTCGCTGCGTGATGGCCGTTACCATTCGGTCGGCCTGTGCGTCAACGATGTCACCAAGTTTGGCAACCTCTCAATGATCGACGGCATCGCCAGCGCTGCTCGCGAGCATAATTGCGCCATCACGCTGGTCGAGATGTCCAAGACCGAGGAGTTTTCGCTTGCCGAGGCCACGCGTCGTATGGCGGCGCTGCCAGTCGATGGCATCATCATCGGCATGAGCCGCATGGCGCCCGACTTTGAGACGTTTGATCCACTACCGGGCATTGGCACGGTCATCGTCACCATGTATGCGCATCCGCGCGTGACCACAGTTGACTCCGATCATTACGGCTGCTCGCTGCTGCTCATGGATCACCTGTTCGAGCTGGGGCACGAGCAGATTCGCTATATTGGCGGCCCGTCGTTCTCGGTCGACGAACAATTTCGTCGCGCCGGTTGGCAGGATGCACTCGAGCGTAAACACATCGAGCCGGTAGAGCCACTCGAGGGCGACTGGTCTGCCAACAGCGGCTACGAGGCCGGCAGGTATCTGGCTGAGCACGACCGCACCATGACGGCGATTTACGCGGCAAACGACCAGATGGCAAATGGCGCGATTGCTGCGCTGCGCGATAGCGGCCTGCGCGTGCCCGAGGACGTGAGCGTGGTGGGCGTCGACGATTCGCTCGATGATTTTGTCGCGCACAACGAGCTTACGACCGTGCGGTTCGATCTGCATCAGCGCGGACGCGAGGTGTTTGAGCATGCGGTTCCCAAGGAGGGAACGTCAGGCAAGACCGTCGCGATCCGTATTCCCGGCCAGCTCATCGTTCGGCATACCACGGCGGTTCCTCGCAAATAGTTTTTGCAGGTCAGCGGCTCAATATTGCGCTTCGATAACAATCGGTAAGGCTGTCGGTAGATAGCTGTGAAGATACGGCCGAGTGCTATGATAGACGGGCTCTTTTGTCTATCTAGGAGGCTTTGCCTGATGGAGATCACCAAGGATATCCGCTACGTTGGCGTCGACGATCACGACATTGACCTGTTCGAGGGCCAGTACGATGTGTCCGAGAACGGTATGGCATACAACAGCTACGTTATCTTGGGCGAAAAGATTGCTGTCGCCGATTCAGTCGACGGCGGTTTTGTCGACGAGTGGCTCAGTAACATCGAGGCCGTGCTCGATGGCCGTACGCCCGACTACCTGGTTGTACATCACATGGAGCCCGATCACTCTGCTGGCATCGCCGCCTTTATGGAGCGCTATCCCCAGGCACAGATTGTGGCCAGCATGGGTGCCTTCCGCATGATGGTCAACTACTTTGGCACCGACTACCCCGAGCGCAAGATGGTCGTCAAAGAGGGCGACGTGCTCGACCTGGGTGGCCACAGCCTAACGTTTGTCGGCGCCCCCAACGTGCACTGGCCCGAGGTGCTCTTCTCCTATGAGGCCACCGACAAGGTACTTTTTAGTGCCGACGGCTTTGGCAAGTTTGGCGCCAACGACATCGAGGACCCGGAAGGCTGGGCCTGCGAGGCTCGCCGCTACTACTTTGGCATCGTCGGTAAGTTTGGCAAGTTCGTACAGGCCGTGCTCAAGAAGGCCGCCGACCTAGAGATCCAGATCATCTGCCCGCTCCACGGCCCCGTGCTGACCGAGAACCTGGGCTACTACCTCGACACCTATAACACCTGGTCGAGCTATCAGCCCGAGGACGAGGGCATCACGATCGCCTACGCGAGTGTGTATGGCCATCTGAAGGCTGCCGTTGAGGAGCTTGCATCTGCGCTTGAGGCTCGCGGCCAGAAGGTCTCTGTCTTTGACCTGGCTCGCGACGACATGGCCGAGGCCGTTGAGGATGCGTTCCGCTATGACCGCCTGGTGCTCGCCTCTATCACCTATCAGGGCGAGATCTTCCCGTTCATGAGCACCTTCATCCACACGCTCGCCGAGCATGCCTACCAGAACCGCACCGTGGCGCTCGTTGAGGCCGGCTCTTGGGCACCTGCCGCCGCTAAGGTTATGACCAAGGAGCTCGAGGGCATGAAGGACATCACTCTGGCGCAGAACAAGGTGACCGTGCTGGGCTCGCTCAACGACGCCTCGCGCGCTCAGATCGAGGCCCTCGCCGAGGAGCTCTCCAAGTAGCGACACTCCACTTTCGCCGTCAAAACCACCACAAAGGGGACAGGCACCTTTGTGGTGGTTTT
>DAWCEJ010000169.1:0-12291 GCA_052274955.1 Collinsella sp. | reverse complement strand
CCCCCCCCCCCCCCCGCCTTTTTTTTTTCTAGCATAAGTCGTCATACGAGATATGAGTCCGGCTCGTGGGCTCTGAGATGGGTTTAAGAGACAGCAGCCATTCGAGCTAGAGTAAACGATTCGGGATACCCGAAGAGCGGATGACGAACTAACTGCAAATCCTTTTTCCCTGCCCATTTTGACCACGATCTGCCCGCGGGCCTGATCGCGGGCGGGAAGGAACCTGCCGAGCCCCACCTCGAGCTCGGCGCACAGCCGCACGAACTCGTCGGCGCGCATGGCGCGCTCCCCGTTGAGGACGCGCCACAGGCGCTTCCCGTCGACGCCCACACGCCGGGCGAGCTCGGCGACGGGGATGCCGCGGCGCCAGCTTAATTGAAGGGGGGCACACCGGTGAGGCGCTCAAACGCATCGATGAACCCTGCGAAGCCGGCGACCGCACCGCCGTACGCCGCTTCTGCGCCAACGAAACGGTCAACATTGCGCTCTCGTCGCTTTCCGCGGACATCAACGTGCACGGCATCACCACCGACCTGCGCGCCGTAATGTAGGGGCTGCCGCCAACCTCGCTACAGCGGTGCAGCCGCCGGGGTCAGCTGCTTAATGTAAGCCCACATGCGCTGCTTGGCGGCCTTGTCGGTGAGCGCCGCCTCAAAACCGTCGAGCGCCAGCACGCGGCGCCCCTGCACATGGGCGACCAGGCCGGGCTTGAGCATGGCGGTGTCAAAGTCATCAATTGCCACAAGCATATCGGCATAGGTCTCGCGCATGACATCGGCCGCACTGTTGTCCAGCAGCAGTACCGCCTCGGGGTCCAAGGTCTCCAGCGCCTCGCGGAACAGATCGCACGTCAGGGCCTCGCCCGCCGCGACCGCTCCGTCGCCCGCGCCGGCGACGCTTGCCAGCACGCAAAAATCCTCGGGGGCATATCCGATGGCGCCGAGCGCCTTGCGCAACGCGGCGCCATCCGCGCCGGCAGCCAGCTCGCCGCCCGCACGCTCGGCATCATCCAAATCACCTTTGATCAGCACAATCGGCGAGCACGCGTTGCCCGCGATACGCACGCCGCGACCCGCGAGCGATGCGAGCTCCTGCTCGGTCGCCTGGGCGATGGCTTCTTTTTTCTGGCTTTGTGACGTGGGCATGCGCTCTCCTATCGTTTGCGTGCCCACCATTATATAAAAGAGCCGCCTGCGAGTGGTTGCATTGCGGGCCGTTGGGTATAAGCACGGTCGTACTGAGTTTTACGCGGCCGAGCCGCGTCACACTATGGAGGTCACTATGGCTGACATTAAGCAGATTACCCCCGAGAACTTCGATTCCGTCGTTAACGACAGCCTTCCCGTGCTGGTCGATTTTTGGGCCCCGTGGTGCGGCCCCTGCCGCTCGCTCTCGCCCATCGTAGACGAGCTTGCCGACGAGCTGGTCGGCAAGCTGGCTGTGGCCAAGTGCAACGTCGACGACAACCAGGACCTGGCCATGAAGTTTGGCGTCATGAGCATCCCCACGCTGATCGTCTTTAAGAACGGCGAGGAGGTCGACCGCTCGGTCGGCGCCTTACCCAAGGCAAGACTTCAGGCACTGCTGAAGAAACATCTGTAATACGCTTGTTACTTGTCTGCCGTCCATGAGCGGTTTCGCACCGCTCACCGGAGTGCCAAACGCAAGGCATGCAACCACGGATAGTATGGTAGTCACAAACAGCCCCCAGTGAACGGGTGCGGGTCAGACAGACTCGCACCCGTTTTCTTATGCGGCGATGCGCAAAGCGGGCGTAGTAGAATCTGAACCACTGATTAGACCCGTACAAAAGGAGATTTCCCATGCATGACGTCGGAATGAACATGAGCCAGCTTGCCATGAGCGTCAAGCAGGTCGACGACACGATCGAGCTCGCCCACGAGTGGAGCCATCAGCTGCTGCATGCGACCGAGAACTTTGATATGGAGCGCATTGGTGCCAAACTCGAGGCCGCCATGGCGGCGCTCCACGAGGCGCACGACGCACTCGAGGGCTACGAGGAGGCCATCGAGGCCGACCATAACTCCGTTGGCTCCGTAAAGCTGGTGTAGCGTGACCGAGCACGAGCACACCTGCGATCACGGACACGAGCATTCGCACGGGCCGACTGGCGACGCGGACTGCCGTTGCAGTGGCTCCGCCTCCGAGCTGGTCCGTTTTTCGGTCACCGCGCCCGACGACCTGCTGCGCCGCTTTGACGAGCAGATCGCGCGCCGCGGCGACGTGGCCAACCGCTCCGAGGCAGTGCGCGACCTGATTCGCGCCTCGATTGCCAAGGAGCAGATGCGAACGCCCGACGAGCAGGTCATCGGGTCGCTCACCATGATTTATGACCATCACACCGGCGACCTGACGCGCCGCCTGGACGAGGTGCAGCACGACTACACCGACGAGATCGTATCGACCATGCATGTGCACCTGGATCACCACAACTGCTTGGAGATTCTGGCGCTTAAGGGTCGCGGCGAGCGTGTCTACGAACTGGCCGACCGTCTGCTGGGCCTGCGCGGCGTTAAACACGGCGAGCTCACCTGCGCCGCCACCGAGCAGAGCCTGGGGCTGTAACAGCACACATTTCAACGAAGGAGGGTCGCATGCGACATGTGCATATCCATGTAACGGGCATTGTGCAGGGCGTTGGCATGCGACCGTTTGTGTATCGCGAGGCCATGGCGCATGGCATTTGCGGATGGGTGCTCAACGCGGGCGACGGCGTGCATATCGAGGCGCACGCTCCGGCCGATGCGCTCGATGCTTTTGTTGCCGCGCTTTCTGAGCATGCGCCTGCGGCAGCCCGCGTAGAGCATGTCGAGGTTGTGGACCTGGCAGCCAACGGTTGGGATGCCGCCAATGAAGAGGGTTTTCGCATCGTAGCATCGCAGGACCAGACCGCGCACACCACGCTCGTTTCGCCCGATATCGCCACCTGCGACGATTGCCTGCGCGAGCTGTTCGATCCCGCCGACCGACGCTATCACTACCCCTTTATCAACTGCACTAACTGCGGCCCACGCTTTACCATCATCCGATCGCTGCCGTATGACCGAGCGGCCACGTCGATGGATTGTTTTCCCATGTGTCCCAAGTGCGCCGCGGAGTATGCCGACCCACTCGACCGGCGTTTTCACGCGCAACCCGATGCCTGCTTTGATTGCGGTCCGCATATCATGTGGCGCGAAGCGAGCGTGGGCGATGAGCCGGGTGAAGCCGCCGCGCCGCTGGCCGTCGGCACCACGCGCGAGACCAGCGACGCCATTATCGACCGCTGTGTTGAGCTGCTGGCCTGTGGCGGTATCGTCGCTATCAAGGGACTGGGCGGATTTCACTTGGCATGCGACGCCTCCAACGAGCAGGCGGTAGCCGAGCTTCGCCGCCGCAAACGCCGCAGCAACAAGCCGCTTGCCGTTATGGTGCGCGACCTTGCCGACGTTGAACGCCTGTGCCATGTCAACGACGTTGAGCGCGGCTTGCTGGCCGGCAGCATTCGCCCCATTGTGCTGCTGCGCCGGCGTGCTGTTTGCGGGAGCGACGGCGATTCTCCCGACGCCCTCGTACTCGCACCGTCCGTCGCGCACGACCTGCCCGAGCTTGGCGTTA
Source organism: Collinsella sp. (assembly GCA_052274955.1). GTDB lineage: Bacteria > Actinomycetota > Coriobacteriia > Coriobacteriales > Coriobacteriaceae > Collinsella. Next base: position 8,673 of record DAWCEJ010000169.1, on the reverse strand, counting down.
TGCTCCCCTACACCCCGCTTCAGCATCTGCTGCTTGCCGTGGCAGAAGCCCGCGGTATGCACGCGCTCGTCATGACCAGCGGAAACCTGAGCGAAGAGCCCATCGAGACCGATGACGATCTTGCCTGGGAGCGCCTCGTTGCCGCCGGCATTGCTGATGCGCTACTCGGCAACGACCGCGCGATCCTCTCGCGCTACGACGACTCCGTGGTGCGCGTGGTCAACGGCGCCATTATGCCCGTGCGCCGTGCCCGCGGATATGCACCCCAGCCGCTGCCGTTGCCGGCGCTCGACGGCGCTCCGTCCTGCGTGCTCGCCTGCGGGCCACAACAAAAGGCCACGATTGCGCTCACGCGCGAAGGGACGAACGGCGAGGCAACCTGTTTTGTGTCGCAGCATATCGGCGATGTTGAAAACGGCGGGACCTTCGATGCCTGGAACGCCGCGCGCACGCGCTTGGAAGATCTCTTTGACTTGGCGCCCGCCGCCTTGGCCTGCGATTTGCACCCCAGCTATCTATCGAGCCAGTGGGCGCGCGAGCAGGCACGGGAGCACAATCTGCCGCTCGTCGAGGTGCAGCACCATCATGCGCATATCGCGAGCGTAATGGCCGAGGCTATCGCCGCGGGCCAGCTTACAACCGACGCGCGCGTCCTTGGCATCGCCTTTGACGGCACCGGCGCCGGTACCGATGGGACCATTTGGGGCGGCGAGTTTCTTGTTGCCGGCCTTGGCGGCTTTGAGCGCGCCGCGCATTTGCTCACCTGGGCGCTCCCCGGCGGGGCGGCCTCCGTGCGCGACGCCCGCCGCAACGCCTTTGCCCTGCTCAGTGAGCTCGGTCTGCTCGAGCACCCAGGCGCCGCTCGGCTTTTGGGCAGCCTCGACGAGCAAACGCGCAGCGTGACAGCCACCATGATCGAGCACGGCATCAACAGCCCGCGCACCAGCAGCATGGGGCGTCTCTTTGATGCCGCGGCAGCAATTCTGGGCATCTGCGACAAGGCAACCTACGAGGGCGAGCCTGCCATAGAACTCGAAGCCGCCGCCTGGCGCGCGTTCAGCAGTGAAAGTGCCTGCCCCACCGGCAATATGGCCAGCTTTTCCGTAACCGAATCATCCCGTCCGGACGACTTCCATGTTCTGAACTCCAGACCGCTTTTTGAGGCGCTTTTGGAGGGAATCAGGACCGGCGTGCCCGCCGGCAAGCTCGCGCTCGACTTCCATGTCACCATCGCACGCGCGTCGGCCCGCATCGCAAGCGAGATCTGCGTCCGTGAAGACCTCGACACCGTCGCGCTCTCGGGCGGCGTGTTCATGAACCGACTTTTGCTTCGGCTCCTTACCCACGAACTCAAAGACGCCAGTCTTGCCGTCTTGGTCTCCCACGCCGTGCCCGTCAACGACGGCTGCATCGCCTACGGTCAGGCCGCCATCGCTCGCGCTCGCCTCGCGCAGACAGCATCGCGATAGGCTGTTTTGCCAGCCTGCGCGCCGCCGTCTCACAGGTGTAACGCGTTTGCTCGTGACTCCCGCGAGCGCTACCATCAACTGATGGGTAATTAGGCGCCTATCCAGCGCAAAACGTATAAAAGGGGAACATTATGTGCCTTGCCGTTCCCGGTAAAGTGGTCAAACGCGACGACGACCTTAAGGCGACCGTCGACATGATGGGCATCGAGCGCCCCGTTTCGCTGCGCCTCGTGCCGACGGCACAGGTAGGCGACTATATTCTCGTGCACGCCGGCTTTGGCATTCAGATTGTCGACGAGCAGGAGGCGCAGGAGACGCTCGACCTGGTCAACACCATGACCGAACTGGTCGAAGAAGACCAGCTGGCCACCAACCCGGCGGAGGCTTACTAGTGGCGGCCGGACAGCCGGCTCGCTCCGGTATCGACTTCTCGGCATTCCGCGATCCCAAGCTGGCTCGCGAGCTCATCGAGCGCATCCGTGAACTCGTCGGCGACCGCGCCATCAACCTTATGGAAGTCTGCGGCACGCACACCGTGAGCATCGGTCGCTATGGCTTTCGCTCCATTATGCCTGCCGGGCTCAAACTGCTGAGCGGTCCGGGTTGCCCCGTCTGTGTTACCGCCAACCGCGATATCGACCATGCAATCGCGCTCGCCAAGATGGACGGCGCCATCATCACCACCTTTGGCGACATGATGCGCGTGCCCGGGTCGTCTACCTCGCTCGCCGCGCAAAAGGCGGCGGGGCGCGATATTCGCATTGTGTACTCCCCGCTCGATGCACTCGATATCGCCGAACACAACCCCGATCGCCCGGTCATCTTTATGGGCGTCGGCTTTGAGACCACGACGCCCACCATCGCCGCCGCCATTTTGGAGGCCGATGCACGCGGACTCCAGAACTTCTCGGTCTATTGCGCCCACAAGACCACGCCGCCGGCGCTGCGCGCCATCGCCAACGATCCCGAGACCACTATCGACGGCTTTATCCTTCCGGGACACGTCGCCACCATCACGGGCTTAGCCCCCTTTGACTTTTTGGTCGATGAGTTCAATACCCCAGGTGTGGTCACCGGATTTGAGCCGGTCGATATTCTGCAGGGCATCTGCATGCTGGTCCAGATGGTTGTTGAGGGGCAGCCCGCAATCGACAACGCCTACCGCCGTGGCGTCAACGCAGACGGCAACCCCGTGGCGCGCCAACTGGTCGAGCAGGTGTTTGAGCCATGCGACACCACGTGGCGTGGGCTGGGGCCGATTGCCAACTCGGGCCTTTCCATCCGCCCCGAGTTCTCGCGCTTTGATGCCCGCACTCGCTTTGACGTGCCCGTTGAGACGACGGTCGAGCCGCGTGGGTGCCGCTGCGGCGACGTGCTGCGCGGGGCCATTGCGCCGAGCAGCTGCCCGCTCTTTGGCCGCACCTGCACGCCCGAGCACCCCGTCGGCCCGTGCATGGTGAGCTCCGAGGGCAGCTGCGCGGCGTACTACCGCTACCGCGACTAGCCCGGACACACCCGCACACCGGCACCACCCACGATTGGAGTTTTCGATATGTCCCATAGCGTTACCGATAGCACCGTCCTGCTGGGCCACGGCTCTGGCGGCCAGATGATGAAACGCATCATCGATGAGGTCTTTTTGGATGCCTTTGGGTCGCCCGAGCTGCTCGAAGGCAACGACGCCGGCGTCGCCGCGCTGCCCGCGAGCGGGCGCATCGCCATGTCGACCGACAGCTTTGTAGTCTCGCCGCAGTTCTTCCCCGGTGGCAACATCGGCCGCCTCGCCGTGTGCGGAACCGTCAACGACGTCGCGACCTCGGGCGCCAACGTGCGCTACCTATCGTGCGGCTTTATCCTCGAAGAGGGCTATCCCATGGACAAGCTGCGTCAAATCGTGCAGACGATGGCCGAGACGGCGCGCGAGGCGGGCGTGTCCATAATCACGGGCGACACCAAGGTGGTCGAGCGCGGCGGGGCCGACGGCGTCTACATCAATACCGCCGGCGTGGGCGAGGTGCCCGCGGGCGTGGCGCTCAGCGGCGCCAACTGCCGGCCCGGCGATATCATCCTGGTGTCGGGTACACTCGGCGACCACGGCATCGCCATCATGAGCCAACGCGAGGGCCTGGCGTTTTCGAGCACCATCGAAAGCGATGCCGCGCCGCTCAACCACCTGATTGCCGATGTGCTTGCCGCAGCACCCGACACACGCTGCTTCCGCGACCCCACGCGCGGTGGCCTGGCGTCCACGCTCAACGAGTTTGCCCAGGCCAGCGGCGTTGCCATGGAGGTCGACGAGGATGCCGTGCCCGTGCGCCCCGACGTGCAGGCAGCCTGCGAGATGCTCGGCTACGATGTGTTGCAGGTGGCAAACGAGGGCAAGATGGTCGCTGTGGTGCCGGCCGAACAGGCAGATGCGGCACTGGCCGCCATGCGCGCCGCCCGCTACGGCGAGCACGCTGCCATTATCGGCCGCGTGCTGCCGCTTGCCGAGGGCGCCCGTCCCGCCGTGCGCGTACGCACCGGCTGGGGCTCGACCCGCATCCTCGACATGCTCGTGGGAGAACAACTGCCGAGGATTTGCTAACGACAAAGGCTCAGGGCTATTAAAGATATTCAGATTCCAAACATGCCCGGCACGCATGCCCAGTATCATGGGGTGCGTTTTACAACTCAAGCGGCAGGAGCACCCATGGCAGCAGCTTTTTCCCATGTGATCTTTGATCTGGATGGCACCATCCTCAACACGCTCGAGGACCTGGCGGCCGCCAGCAACCATACCTGCGAGATGCACGGCTGGCCCACGTTTGCCGTAGACGAGTACCGCTACAAGGTGGGAAACGGCATGCTCAAGCTGGTCGAGCGCTTTATGCCCGCCGAGTATGCGGGCGACGGCCGTATGTTTGAGCAGACGCTTGCCGAGTTTAGGGCTTACTACGGCGAGCACAAGGAGGACCACACCGCACCGTACGCCGGTACGATCGAGATGCTCGACCGCCTGCGCACCGCGGGCGTGCAGCTTGCCGTGCTCACCAACAAGGACCATGTTTCGGCCGCTCCGCTTATCGAGAAGTATTTTGGTTCCGAGCGCTTTGCGCTGGTGCAGGGCCGCGTCGATGCGTTTCCTCCCAAGCCCGAGGCGCCTGTTACGCTGCATGTGATGGAAGCGCTGGGCGCCGATCCGTCGACCACGCTCTATGTGGGCGATTCCAATGTCGATATCCTGACCGGTCACAACGCCGGCCTCAAGAGCGCCGGCGTCGCCTGGGGCTTCCGTGGCCGCGCAGAGCTGGAAGCCGCCGGCGCCGACTACGTGGTGGACACCCAGGATGAGCTCGCGGCGCTGATTCTGGGCGAGTAGCGGGGCTGTCGCTCAACACGGCTGCATAGATTCTGTCGCGCGGAAAGCGCATCCCGTTTTGCCGCCTCAGAATGGGATGCGCTTTCCGGTTGAGCCTTGTCGGGGAATCGGCATCCCGTTTCAGAGCAATATTCCGGGTTGCACTTTCCGCAACCCAACCCATCCGGAAACCGCGACCCGCTATTCGGCCAAATACCGGCTCGTATTTTCCCGAGCATTCGATGCAACGCTGGCGCAAGGAGTGTCCCCAACTGCCGGCAGAAAAGGAACGTCCCCAAGTGCCGTCCCAATGACTACCATGGCAACGCCGCAGGTAGAGGACGGACAGCGAGCGGGCACCAGAGCGAACAAATTGGCATGAAAAGAGGACGGCATAGACCTTCTGGTCATGCCGTCCTCTTTGAATGACAAGTTGTCGCTCTGGTGCCCGCGCAGCGTCGAGCAGTTGCGGCGTTTGGTAAAACGCCGCAACAAACTAGCTCAGCATTGCATCCATCATCTCGGAGTTGACGGAGTCATCGGCAGACCACTCGCCGTCGTCGTTGCAGGTGTACTTGAAGATAACCGTGGTCTTCCTGGGCTCGGTTGCCTTGGTCACATCGACCATAACCTGACCTGCCATCTTGTACAGCTCGTCATCGGAAGGAACCGTATCAAGCGCGGCGACCTTCTCCTGATACTGGGTGGAGAAGTCCTCGACGATCTTGTTCATGGACTTGCAGGTGATGGAGACCTCGGCGGTCGCGACACCCTTGTCCTCGTCGACCGTCACGTCGCCGATCTTGTAGTCAAAGCCCTCGAGATAGGTCTTGGCGTACTCCTTGGGATCGATACCCAGCTGCTCGAACTCGTCGCCCGAAGCCTCCTCCAGACCAGAGAGGAAGTCGTCGCCACCGTTCTTGACCTCGTCAAACTGCGTCGTAAGATCCTCGGTGATGAGCTCCTCAACCGAAGGACCTCCACAGCCGGAAAGCACGACCACGCATGCAACCAAGACGGCCATGAGGGGCGCAAGCAGCAGCTTCTTTTTCATGTTGTTCCTCCCAATGAGCGGCACCGCGCTTCCCAGACGCGGCGCACGTTGTAATAAGTAAGCCCATACTATCCACTTATGAACATCCTCGGCAACGCGAAGGCGCGGTCGGTTCGTTTTAGCGTCCGAACGGTTTGCAAGCCCGCCCAACGTGCAATAAAACGCTTCCCCGCGATGCAATAAAAAAAGGTGGCCGGAAAACCCGACCACCCTTGCACATCCTTTGGATGCCGCAGTTTACTTGCGGACGACCTTAACGATGGCGTCACCGGCGGCGACAGCGGAGTCGGCCTCGACGGCGAGTTCGACATCGGCAAACTCGGCGGTGTTGGACACGGCCACCACGACGCAGTCCTTGTAACCGGCAGCGGCGATCTTGGCGCGGTCGATCTTGAGCATGGGCTGGCCGGCCTTCACGACGTCGTCGGCCTTGACGAAGCCCTCGAAGCCGTCGCCGTTCATGTTGACGGTGTCGACGCCAACGTGCACCAGAACCTCGATGCCGCTATCGGACTGCAGGCCCACGGCGTGACCCATGGTGACGGTCACCTTGCCGTCGCAGGGAGCGTAGACCAGATCGTCCTCGGGCCACACGGCGCAGCCCTTGCCCAGGACCTCGCCGCCAAAGACGGGATCGGGCACGTCGGCCATCTTGATGACCTTGCCCTTGACGGGCGAGCACAGCACGTCGGCGCCGGCAGAAGCAGAGATGGAGGACGGAGCAGCGGCAGCCGCGGGCTCAGCCTTCTTCTTGAACATGTCAAACAGACCCATACGTTTTCTCCTCTTGATTAAGCGCAACGTTATGCGCATGCCTATGGTGATTATAGTGCCAAATGGTTCAAATGCTAAGGTGGGGACTCGAATCGCGAGCCCATCCCAACGCTTTTCCCCGGTGGCACTCATATTGTCGATTAATCCAGGCCCTCGGCACCGTTGGACTTGATGATCTTCTGGTAGGCGTAGAAGCTGTCCTTGCGGCGTCGCTCGTAGGTACCGGTGCCGTCGTCGTACTTATCGACGTGGATGAAGCCATAGCGCTTGCGCATCTCGCCGGTGCCGGCGGACACCAGGTCGATGGGACCCCACCAGGTGTAGGCGATCAGGTCGACGCCGTCGGCAATGGCCTCGCCCATGGCCTTGATGTGGCTCTGCAAGTAGGCGATGCGGTACGGGTCGTGGATGGAACCGTCCTCCTCGACCTCATCGTAGGCGCCCATGCCGTTCTCGACCACCATCAGCGGAATCTCGTAGCGGGCGTAAATCTCGTTGAGGGCGATGCGCAGGCCCAGCGGATCGATCTGCCAGCCCCAATCGGTGGACTCCAGATAGGGGTTCTTGCCGCCAAAGGTCATGTTGCCCTCGGTCATCTCGTGATCCTTGTGGGTGCCCACAGTGCCGGACATGTAGTAGCTAAAGGTGTAGAAATCGACCTTGCCGTCGGCGATATCCTGCAGGTCACCGTCCTCCATCACAAGCTCGACATCGTTCTCGGCCCAGAAGCGCTTGGCATAGAACGGATACTTGCCGCGCACCTGCACGTCGGAGCAGTACCAGTTCATGGTATTCATCTCCTGCTGCGTGGCGAACACGTCGGCCGGATCGCACGTGGCGGCATAGGAGAGGATGAAGCAGTCCATGTTGCCCATCTTAAACTGCGGATAGTGCTCGTGGGCATAGCGCACGACGCGGCCGCTGGCGACAAACTGGTGATGTAGGGCCTGCATACGGGCCTGCGGCGTGGTGTGGACCGCCGAAGCCGGGCCCTCAAAGCCCTGAATCATGCTGGTCTCAAAGAGGTTGCCCATGTCCTGAGTGCCGCAGTTGATCTCGTTGAAGGTGAGCCAGAACTTGACCTTGTCCTGATAGCGGTCGAAGACGGTCTGGCAGTACTTCTCAAAGAAGCCGATGAGCTCGCGGCTCGCCCAGCCGTTGTATTTCTCGACCAGGTGATAGGGCATCTCGTAGTGCGACAGGGTCACGAGTGGCTCGATATTGTGAGCGCGCAGGCAGTCGAAGACGCGGTCGTAGAAGGCGAGGCCGGCCTCGTTGGGCTCGGCGTCGTCACCGCTGGGGAAGATGCGGCTCCAAGAGATGGACATGCGGAACATGTTGAAGCCCATCTCGGCGAACAGCGCGATGTCCTCCTCGTAGTGATGGTAGAAATCGATGCCGTCATGATTGGGGTAGAAGCGGTTGGGGTCGATGTCGATCGTAATCTGGCGCGGTTCCTTGTAGCTGCCGCCCAAGAAGTGGTCGTCGACCGACGGACCGCGGCCGTCCACGTTCCAAGCGCCCTCAAACTGATTGGCGGCGGTAGCGCCACCCCAATAGAAACCCTCGGGGAATCCCATAAGTGCCTCCTCGCTCATGCGTGTTGCTGATGAAACGAGTATGCCGCCGAGTCGCTCCAGGCCAGGGCGAAGGCGCCGATTTGGACACTTCTTTTCGCAGACGCGCGCTGCAACAGCGCTGCAGCTGAAACTTTTTGACACCGAAGGAGCGAAGACGATCCGCCCCGCGCTTACCGGCGGTATGCCGCGGGGGTGCAGCCATACTTGTCGCGAAACTTACGGTAAAAGAAGCTCATGTTTTCATAGCCCACCGCATGCGCAGCCGCCCCGGCCGTGGCGCCACCGCGCAGAAGCTCGGCCGCACGCACCAGGCGTCGCTCCTGCACAAGCTGCCTAAAGGTCTTGCCCACATGTCGCTTGAGGAGCGCCGTCGCATAATTAGGGCTCAAGCCAAACTCCGCCGCCATCCCCTCGAGGGAGCATGCAGCGAATTCGCGATCGATATAGCCAAGCATT
>DAWCEJ010000168.1:0-3007 GCA_052274955.1 Collinsella sp. | reverse complement strand
CTCAGAGAACAGAATAGCAACCTTTTCCCGATTTAATGTCTCCCCGAGACATTAAATACGCTACAATGAACCAATCAGGAAATTCCTCTTACGAAAAGGATAACGATATGCCAAACGAGAAGAAGGGCAACGAGGAGCACGGCGTCCGCCTGTCCTACAAGTTCCGCATCTACCCGACCCCATCCCAGTGCGAGGCGATCAAGGCGAACATCGACGCATCGCGCTTCGTGTACAACCACTACCTCCGGGCAAGGATGGATGCCTACGAGCGCACCCAGCAGGAGGTTCGCCGGCCCAAGCCCGCATGCGACGAGCAGGGCAACGTGCAATACGATCAGGATGGCAAGGAGATATGGGAGCGCACCGAGGGCGGCAAGGTCGTCTTCCACACGGTCCCGAACCCGACCTACGATGCCGCAGCCAAGGCGATGTCGATGTTCGACACGTCCAAGGACCTGACGCGCCTGAAGAAGGAGCTCGTAGACGAGGACGGGAAGCCTTGGCTCAAGGAAGCCGACGCCACAGCCCTCATCTACGCCCTTCACAACCTCGACACCGCCTACCAGAACTTCTTCCGTGGCATCAAGAAGGGGCAGGACGTCGGTTTCCCCAAGTTCAAGTCCCGTAAGAACCCGGTCCAGACCTACAAGTCCGGCAACGTCAAGCTTGCAGGCTGCGACTTCGATGACGGTAAGGCCGAGGCTGCGGTTGCGGAGATCCCATCGCCGATCCCCGCCGACTGGGACCTTGCTGGCATCAGCTGGAACGGCATCGTGCTCCCTAAGATCGGGAAGGTGAGGGCGAGGATCCACCGCATCCCGGAGGGCAAGTTCGTGAGCTGCACCGTGGAGCGCAAGGCAAGCGGCGCCTACTATGCATCGATCAACGTCAAGGAGCGGGAGCTTCCCGCGTACCCAGCCGCAACGGGCGAGGTCGGCATCACGTTCGGCGCTTCCCACTGGGCGGTGACCTCTGACGGGCAGGTGATGGACCTGCCGGAGAGGATCGGGCGGTTGCAAAGGCGCCTTGCCATCGCCCAGCGCGACCTCGCCAGAAAAGAGCTCGGCAGCCAAAACTACCTGAAGCAGAAGAGGAAGGTTGCCCGGATCAACGAGCGGATCGCCGATGTCCGCAAGGCAGCGACGCACAACGCGACCAGGGAGCTTGTCAACGGCTACGGCACGATAGCCGCCCGCCAGATGGGCTCCAAGGACATGCAGCAGCATGGCAGCGCGGCGACCAAGGACCTTCCCCGCAAGGTGAAGAAGATGCTCAACCGCAAGATGCTCGACGGCAACTTCGCGGAGTTCAACCGCCAGCTCGCCTACAAGTCGGCATGGGCGAACCGATCGTTCGTCGAGGTGCCGGGGGATACCCCCACAGCCCAGGTGTGCAGCCGTTGCGGTCATGAGGAGCTTGTCCTCGCAAGGGACCTGCGCCCCGCGTGGACCTGCCCGGAGTGCGGCGCAAAGCACGACCGCAAGGCAAACGGGGCGCAGAACGTCTTGGAGGCCGGCAAGGACATCCTCGCAAAGCAGGAGCAGTCCTTCGTCACCAAGGCGAAGAAGTCCCGCGAGAAGAAGCGAGCCAAGCAGTCATGAAAGCAAAGTCGAATGAGGAGCGGGAGATAGGAGAGAAATGTCGATAGAAGCTTCTTTGCCGAGGCTGTTGGCGGTATTCGGAGTCAGTTGCTCGGTTTTCGGTGTGAACACCTTGGTCATGGGGAGGCTCTGCCGTTCCAAGGGCATCGAGCTAAGCCGCAAGGACATTCGTCAAATGCGGCAGGGTTATGTATCTGTTGCAGTTGCGCTTATTTGCCTGATTGTGCTGGTTGCAACCTCGGCATTGTCTCTAATCGATGCAAGAGTCGGTCTTGCGTTGATTGCACTTGAGTTGGTAGGCGCAGGGGTAGGGGCATTTGCCGCAAAGAAGTCGGTTGATGATAACTGGGAGCGTATTAAAGAGAAGCAGCAAACAAACCGAAGGAAAGGACCCAGTGACGAATAATGGCAGGAAGTAACACCGACTGGTGGAACCAAGATGATGTCGAGAAGCAGTACGCCAAGCGAATCGACGACCTGCAGCAGGGTCGCCGCCCGTTCAAGGGCACTTCGCTCGCTGCGTCGGTGCTCTGCACAGTGGCGGCAGTCGGCAACCTGAACGTTGCCATCAAAAACGGCGTCGCCTGCTTCTCGCAAGCCGAGGCCGGCGTGCCGCTTATTGCATCGCACCCTGCCGACTTCCTGGCGCTTTTGGTCAGCGCGACGTTCACGGTGCTGCTGGTCATCGTCGCAGTCAACTCCTACCGGCGCTTCGCCGGCAGCGAGGAGGTCAGGAACCTCGAGGTAGAGCAAGCCAAGACCCAACTCCAGCTCTACCGCTGCGAGAAGAAGCTCGAAAAGTTAATCGAAGAGCAGCAGGAAGGTTCGGAAGATGGTCGATGACGATAAGCGCCGGGAGACAGCGAGAAGGCTGCGAGCTGCCGCAGAGCAGGCGGACCCGGCGGCAGGAGTGTCGGAGTTGGAGATATTCTGCATCCTCGACGTGGACATGGGCGGGGAACGCGGCTTTGCAAACAGACAAGACGTTCTGCGCCTGGCAGACCTGATCGATCGACCGGCAAGGCAAGGAAGCGAAAAAGGCGATGAGCGGTAGAGGGCCGAAGACCCGCCTTTCTGCCAGCGAGCGGGCGGTTCTGTCGCTGATCGCCGAATACGGTGATGGGGGAGCAGTCATCGCAAAGGACAGCCTCGCGAAGACGATAGGCAGGACCGTCCGCACAGCGCAGCGTGTGGTGAGGTACCTGCGGGAAAACGGTTTGATCAAGTCGATTCCCCAAAGCAATCAATCCGGAGGCACATCGGCGAATCTTTACGTGATCACATTGAAGGGCTTGATGGAGCTCCGCAAGGAGCGAGATCAAGAAGAGAGATGATGAGAGCAATTGGGGCTTGAAGCAGGAAAAATTTTGGCAGGCAAGGCGCCGATAACTCTTTACAAATATTCT
>DAWCEJ010000167.1:0-4752 GCA_052274955.1 Collinsella sp. | reverse complement strand
TCGTCGGGCTTGTCGCTCGGAATCTCGGGCACCTCAGACGCCAGAGGGCCGTTGTTGCAGTGGTGTCTGATCGTTTGATTAGTTTGCCGATTAGGAGAGAGCCATGATAGGGATCGGGATCGATATCGGGTCTACGGCGGCTAAGGCTGCTGTGGTCGATGGTGAGGGTTCGGTGGCGTGGACGTGCGTGCAGCCAACCGGGTTCTCCTCGGTCGATGCCGCCGATAGGTTGCGCGAGGCGCTCGCGGCGGCGGGCTTTGACGTTGCATCCGATTCTGCGCGTGTGGTGGCCACGGGTTACGGGCGCGTGGCTGTGCCATACGCCCACAAGGTTGTGACCGAGATTACCTGCCACGGCGCCGGTGCCGTGCGTCTGTTTGGCGATCGCGGCACGGTGATTGACGTGGGCGGCCAGGACACCAAGGTCATTCAGCTTAAAAATGGCCGCGTGGCCAAGTTTGCCATGAACGACAAGTGCGCTGCCGGCACGGGGCGCTTTTTGGAGATCATGGCCGACCGCCTAGGTATTTCTCAACAGCAGATGGCCGACCTGGCGCGTTCCGGCGAGCCTACCAAGATTTCCAGCATGTGCACGGTGTTTGCCGAAAGTGAGGTCATTAGCCTGATCGGTCGCGGTGAGCCGCGCGAGAACATCGCACGTGGCGTGATCGACAGCGTGGTCTCGCGCGTGGCGACCATGGCCGGGCAGGCCGCGGGCGCCCCGTACTACCTGACCGGTGGCCTGTGCGAGAACGCCTTCGTGGTGGAGCGGTTGGGCGAGCTGCTGGGGTCGCCGGTGACCACCTCGCCCCAGGCTCGCTTTGCCGGTGCCATCGGCGCGGCGATTCGCGCACAGGCGCTCGATTAATGCATCGGCCGTGGGCCTGCATTCATGCGTATACTGGGAGGAAATGATTGACCGATGAGAGGAGGTATCGATGGCTGACGATCAGATTAAGCTCACGTCTATGACTGCCGCGAGCGGTTGAGCCGCTAAGTTGGCTCCTGGAGCCCTCGCCCAGGTCCTGGGCGACTTACCCAATGTGCATAACGACAACCTGCTCGTGGGGTTCGATACCTCCGACGATGCGAGTGTTTTTCGTGTTGGCGAAAACCTGGGCCTCGTGCAGTCCGTCGACTTCTTCCCGCCGATGGTCGACGACCCGTTCCTGTTTGGTCAGATCGCGGCGGCCAACTCGCTGTCGGACATTTATGCCATGGGTGGACGACCGAGCCATGCCATGAACCTGCTGTGCATTCCCAGTTGCCTGGGCGTCGAGGTCGCAGGTGAGATTCTGGCGGGTGGCGCCGACAAGTGCGTCGAGGCTGGCTGCACCATCGCGGGCGGCCACACCATCAACGACGACGAGCCCAAGTACGGCCTGTCCGTGAGTGGCTTTGTCGCGCTCGACCGCATGCTCGCCAACAGCGGTGCGCGCGTGGGCGATGTCCTACTGCTGACCAAGGCGATCGGCTCGGGCATTATCACCACGGCCATTAAGGGCGTGCTCATCGAGCAGGACGAGGCCGCAGCCATGTTTGACTCGATGCGCACCCTCAACGAGGCCCCGATTCGCCTGGCCGAGGGACTCGAGCTTCACGGCTGCACCGATGTCACGGGCTTTGGCCTGATCGGGCATGCGTGCGAGATGGCCGAGGGCTCGGGCGTGCAGATTGAGCTCGCGTCGGGGGCGGTGCCGCTCTTTGACCAGGTGCTCAATATGGCGCGTCTGGGCATTATCCCTGTCGGCGCCTACCGCAACCAGGATTTCTTTGGCCCGCGCGTGGCGGCCGACGATGACCTGGAGCCGGGAATGCTGGATGCGCTGTACGATCCGCAGACCTCGGGCGGCCTGCTCATCGCAGCGCCTGCTGCCGATGTGGATGAGCTCGCCCGCCGCCTGCATGCCGAAGGTCGCGTTGCCGCCACAATCGGCCGCGTGTGCGAGGCGGTGCCGGGTGGTCCTGCCGTTCACGTTGTGCATTAAGGAAAACCGTTTATGCGACCGTCTACTGTTCTGGGCGGTCCCTTTTGAAAGGATTTGCTATGTCTACCAAAATTGAAGTCAATGCCATGGGCGATGCCTGCCCGCTGCCCGTCGTCAAGACGCTCAAAGCTCTGAAGCAGCTTGATGGCGAGGGTGTTGTCGTGACCTCGGTCGACAACGAGACGGCCGTCAAGAACATCTCCAAGATGGCACAGGAAAAGGGCTGCACGGCCTCGGTCGAGAAGGTCGCCGATGCCGAGTGGCACGTGATCGTGGCGACCGCCGGCGCCGTTGCCGTGGCCGATCCTGAGCAGGACGGCGCCGCTTTCTGCGACGCCAGCGCCGGCAAGGGCAAGCTGGTCGTGGCCGTCTACACCGATTGCATGGGTCGCGGCGACGATGAGCTGGGCCACAAGCTCATGAAGGCCTTTATCTTTGCCGTGACGCAGCAGGAGGAGCTGCCCGCCACGATGCTCTTCTACAACGGCGGCGCCAAACTCACCGTCGAGGGGTCGCCGGTGCTTGACGACCTCAAGGGCCTGGCCGAGCAGGGTGTCGAGATCCTTACCTGCGGCACCTGCCTCGACCACTTTGGCATTAAGGACCAGCTTGCCGTGGGCGATGTCACGAACATGTACGTGATCGTCGAAAAGATGGAGCAGGCCGGCCGCGTCGTGCGTCCGTAGCGCCTGGGTGGGATTGCCATGAGAGAAAAGCGCCCGGCGCTTGTCATCACGTTTCCCACCACGGCGGCCGCCATGGGCTGCGAGTCTCTGTGCCGTGAGCGTGGCCTTCCCGGGCGAACGATTCCCGTACCCGGAGAGGTTGCTGCCGGCTGCGGCCTGGCATGGAAAGCCCTGCCTGAAAATGAACCACTGCTGCGAAGCGAGCTTGCCGCGGCGGACGTTCCCACCGAGGGCTTTACTGTGATCGATATGTGGGAGGTCGTGCGATGATCTACCTGGATAACGCGGCGACGACCATGCACAAACCTCAGGCGGTCATCGATGCCGTGGTGCAGGCGATGTGCTCGCTCGGCAATGCTGGGCGAGGCGCCACGTCGGGTGCGCTCGACGCGGCGCGCACCATCCACAGCTGCCGCACCAAGCTTGCGCGCTTGCTGGGCTGCCCGCGGGTGGACCATATTTGTTTTACGCCCAACTCCACGGCGGCGCTCAACACCGCCATCAACGGCGTGGTGCGCCCCGGCGATCGTGTGGTCACGACGGTGCTCGAACACAACTCCGTGCTGCGTCCGCTCAACCGCCTGGCGGCAGAGCAGGGCGTGACTGTTGAGCATGCGGGCTGCGACGCGAACGGCGTGCTCGACTACGACGAGCTCGAGCAGCTGGTCACGCCGGGCACGCGTGCCGTGGTGGTGACACACGCCTCCAATGTGACCGGCAACGCGGTCGACATTGCACGCGTGGCTGCCATGGCCCATGCGGCCGGCGCGCTTGTGATCGTCGATGCCTCGCAGTCTGCCGGCACGGCGCATATCGATATGCAGGTCATGGGGCTCGACGTGGTGTGCTTTACCGGCCACAAGGGGCTCATGGGCCCGCAGGGGACCGGTGGCCTAGCCGTGGCGGAAGGCATTGACGTGGCTCCTTGGGCCATGGGTGGCACGGGCGTGCGCAGCTTCGATGCGCTGCAGCCGCAAGAGTGGCCCACGCGTCTTGAGGCGGGCACGCTCAACGGTCACGGTATCGCCGGCCTTTCCGCCGGCCTCGACGTTATCGAGGCCCAGGGCGGGGTAGAGGCGATTGC
The DNA here is from genome assembly GCA_052274955.1 of Collinsella sp. Taxonomy (GTDB): domain Bacteria; phylum Actinomycetota; class Coriobacteriia; order Coriobacteriales; family Coriobacteriaceae; genus Collinsella. Next base: position 994 of record DAWCEJ010000167.1, on the reverse strand, counting down.
GGCACGCGAACGTGCGCTTGCCGAGCGCTTCCTCGCCGGCGTTCGCGACATTCCCGGCATTGCGCTCTACGGTGCGTTTGACCAGCCCGTGCGCTCGGCGATCGTTTCGCTTAACGTGGGCGATATCGATTCGGCCGAGGTCTCGGACGCGCTCATGCAAGGGTGGGGGATTGCGACGCGCCCCGGCGCCCACTGCGCTCCGCTCATGCACCGCGCACTGGGGACCGAGCGCCAGGGTGTCGTTCGCTTCTCGTTTGGGTATTTCAACACGGACGAGGAAGTCGACACCGCGATTGACGCTCTGCGCGATTTAGTCTGCTAAAGCGTATATACTTGCGGGACGGGTCTTTTGCCCGTCCCGTTTTTGTCTCGAAAGGTGGTCCCATGGCCTCATCCGCTTCCCGCGGCCTGCGCTCCGACCATGTCCTCACTGTCGGCATCGCCCTGTTCTCGATGCTCTTTGGCGCCGGCAACCTCATTATTCCGCCGCTGCTGGCGCTGCAGGCAGGTTCTGCCACGCCGGTCGCCATGCTTGGATTTCTCATTGCCGCCATTGGCCTGCCCGTCATGGGCTTTATCGCCGTGGCGCTTGCCGGAACGGCGCGCGAGCTTGCCGGCCGCGTGCACCCCAAGTTTGGCGAGTTCTTTGTCGCGGCGGTGTATCTGGCTATCGGCCCGTGTCTGGCCATTCCGCGTACGAGCTCCACAGCCTTCGAGATGCTGGTGCCGCTGCTGCCCGAGGGCGTCTCGCATGGCACCGCGCGCTTGGTCTTCGCCGTCGCCTTCTTCGTGGTCGCATTTGCGCTCACGCTGCGTCCCGGCGTCATCACGCGCGTGCTCGGCCGCATTACGGGCCCCGCGCTCATCGCCCTTATCGTGTTGGTCGTGGGCGCAGCCGTGGTTTCGCCGCTGGGCCCTGCTGCCGCGCCGCAGGCTCCCTATAATGCCGGTGCTGCCGTGCAGGGCTTTTTGACCGGCTACCAGACCATGGACC
>DAWCEJ010000166.1:0-11658 GCA_052274955.1 Collinsella sp. | reverse complement strand
TCGTGTTGAGACCTCGGCTTTTTGTATGCGGCAACGGAGCTGCACCTTTGTCACATCTACGCCACACCGTCGCGGGCCAGCTCCTCAGCCAGCGCTTCGGCAGGCATGGCCATAATCGCGTCGAGCTCGGCGTCCACCTCGGGAATACGCTTCACCTTGAGCTTGCGTACCAGATCACCGCGACACATCACATGTATCGGCTCACGCAGAGCGCACAGGTCATCGAGCGGATTCTTGCGCGTCACCAGGATATCGGCGGCCTTGCCGCACTCGATTGTGCCGGTCTCGCCACCCAGCCCCAGCAGCTCGGCATTGACCTGCGTAGCCGTATGCAGCGCGAAGGCGTTGCTCACACCCACGTACTTGGCAAAATAGGCCACCTCACGCCACATGTCGTACTGCGTCACGAACGGGCAGCTTGAGTCCGTGCCCAAGCCTACCTTAACGCCGGCATCCAGCGCCGCACGAGCACTCTCGATAATGCCCGAGCACACGATGTCGCCGTTCTTCTTTTGCGTATCGGTCGAATGGGTCTTTTCCGGGTCGAGCAATACAAACGGCAGCGCCGGGCTGATCGTGCAGGTAACGCTGGGCGCACGTCCCTCGAGCTGCGTGCCCGCGGCGCCGCGGTACAGCTCCAGGATCTCGGGTGTCAACGGAGCGCCGTGCTCGATCGTATCGACGCCGGCCTCAAGCGCGGCCTTCACGCCCTCGGTGCTCTCGACATGAGCCATAACCGGCAGGCCCACCTCGTGCGCCGCCTTGCACGCCGCTGCGGCAACCTCCGCCGGCATACGCAGCACGCCCGGCTCGCCTACTTCGGTCGCGTCGAACACGCCGCCCGTCACGAACAGCTTGATGACATCGGCACCGCGCGCATACAGGTCTCGCACCTGCTCGGCTGCCTCGACGGGGCTGTTGGCCACCTGGGCGAACAAGCCCGCGCCATGGCCGCCCGGCACCGTGACGCCCGTTCCCGGCGCTACCAGGCGCGGACCCTGATACTTGCCGGCGTCGATAGCGTCGCGCACGGCAATGTCGGCAAACAACGGGTCGCCCGCGCCGCGCACCGTGGTCACGCCACTTGCCAGCTGCTGCTGGGCACTGCCCTTGAGGATGCGGCGGACGATGGCACGGCCCACGGGATTATCGAGTTTCTTCATCAGCGCTCCCGCATCGCCGGCCGAGACAGGCTTGCCCGAGCCGCACAGGTGCACGTGCATATTGATGAGACCGGGCATGAGATACGCACCACCCAGGTCGATAACCTCGGCGCCCGCGGGCGCCTGCGCCACAGCACTCGGCCCCATCCAGGTGATGATGCCGCGCTCAACAGTAACGGCCATATCGGGCTGCGGCTCCATATGCTCCGAACCATCCAGAATGGTCGCATTGATAAACAACGTGGAACGATCGGCAGATGCCATATCGAGCTCCTCCCTCACGATTAACTTGAACATTTGTCCATTATCACCTAGTCCCGCTGGATTGCTGCAGACGCATCGGTTAACGGAAGGAAGAGGGGATGTGGGGAGACGGAACACGTTGCAGTCCCACCCTAGCGACACCAGGGAAATGTCTCGATCTGTAACAGGTACAGGGTTATTAGGCCCCTTGTTGTTACAGATCGAGACATTCGGTCGACGTTTCACCGGCTTGTCTCGATCTGTAACAATTACGAGCTCAAACAGCCTCTAAACGTTACAGATCGAGACAAAACCTCTCAGCGCCCATACCACTGGCATCTCCACTCCTCAGCCAATTCAACCTGCCGAGGAATACCCGCCAGCCTCATTTTCTCGACTAGCTTCCCCGGGCCTTTGAGTTCGTTAAACGTAAACCGAAGCACCTTATGCCCGAGCATTGTCAGATGAGATTCCCGCTGACGCTCTGCCACGAATGGGTCAACCGACTCCCGACCCTCGCCGCTCTGCAAGGTGTACTTCCCCTTTCCGTCGAGCTCGCCGATGACACACGTCCCGTCCTCGAGCCGCCAAAAATAGTCGACACGAAACACTTGGCTCGGATCAAGCGGGTCGCGAAACTCCACCTGCAACTCTGGCACCGGAAAACCGTATGCAATAAAGAACGCCCGAAAACGAGACTCGCCGCCGTTTTCAGACAGCCCGTCCGCATACGACGCAATCACCTGTGCCCTGCGATACCCTCGCCTGCCCTCGCAATCGGCGCGGAGGCGCTCGCACAAATCCCCACGTGATACGCCTTTCGCTCGCAGTGCAGAATCGGCAATCGCCAACCCGTAGGAGAACGGCGCACGCAGTAGGCAATCCTCCACCGTGCGCCAAAACGACGTCACCCGCACGCCATCAACATGCTCGAGTGCGCCCGCCATCTGCGGACGCAACAACCTGCACCCGCCGCTCAACGTCACCGAACAACCCGTCTTAACAAGAAAACGCGACCCAAGCAGATCATTCGGCACCTCCAGACCCCACAAAAGCGCCGCGTCATAGCCCCAAAACGCCCAATCGGGATGAAACTCTGCAAGCCCTTTGATGGTACGCAGCGTTCGCTCCGCCGGCGTCAGTACACCCCAATCATGTTGAAAGCAGAACAAATACGGCTCGGGTTCCGCGATATCGTCGGTTCCAACATGACGCCGCAGCCACATGAGCTCCGCATTGTCATGCGTTGCGAGCAGCGCACCTTGCTCGGTCGCCTCCGTGAGTCGCGCGAGCATCCTATTCCGCGCCAACGTGTTACGAGTCGTATGTTTGTGTTTGAGAACGGTATTAGGCACTTCCATCACCACCACATCGGACAAATGGACCATCGTCACCGTTGCCTCCGCCGACAAACGTCTTGATCTGTAACAAGAAGACCGATTTTTGGACTGTAGATGTTACAGATTGAGACATTCCCCCAGCCAGGTGACAAACGTCTCGATCCGTAACAGTAAGACGTTCTTCAGGCCCCTAAACGTTACAGATTTAGACAAACCAGCGGCGCCCAAGCATTCGTCTCGTTCTGTAACAGGTAGACCGGTTTTTTGTCCCCAAACATTACAGATCGAGACAAAAAGGCAAAAGGCAGGGCAGGCGACAACTACCCATCCCCTACTCCCACTCCTGCTCGTAGATGTTGAGCGACCTTACGTACCGCCCCTGGGCGCCCATGATGTCGCGGACCAGACGCAAGAAGAAGCTGATGCACGAGGTGTCAAAGCCGTCCTGCAGGTCCTCGGGATGCACCGCACCCGGCCCATCGACCGCCGTGTCGTTCAGGCGCGCGATGTCATACAGGTAGAGCTGTCCCGCCGTAAGCCAGGCATCGTCGACGCAGGCGAGGCGCACCGCAATCGCGCCGTCGCTCCAATGCTCCTTCTGCACGATATGCGGGTCGTAGACATCAAAGCGATGATCGGTGCGTGTGTCCTTCAGCACGACCATGCCGGACGCAGGATTCTTGTCCAAAATGCCAAAGCGCGAGAAATAATGCGTGTCGCGTACCTGCTCGAGCCGCTTGAGCGAGGCAGGCGAAAGCGATGCCGGCGGCTCGTCAACATATAGCTCGAGCAGCGTTTTGTCATGGCGATAGGGGCGCTCAAACAGCAGCCAATCGGTAAACGCCATGTTGTAGGCCATGATTTCGTTTTGCGAAGGCTCGGTGCAATAGCTGAGCCACGGGTCGACAATGACCTCGAACTGTTCGCGCGCCGGCTCCAGGAATTGAAACTTCCGCAGCATCCAAAAATGGGCCATGCCGGCAATATCGTTGCCGACGGCTTCGGCTAGCTCTGCTCGGTCAAAAGCGTGGTCAGTCATGGCATCCTCCTCAAACTGATGGACCTCAATTTGAGCTTACGAGGAAGGTGGGCAGCCACGACCAGCGCGGGCAAAATAGGCCTCCGACTGCAAACCAGATGCTGACCAAACACTTGACGAAAAGCTTGATCGAAAATGCGCACCGCAACAAAACCGCAGGTAGACATAGACGGCCAACCCGCCCTTTTGAGCCAGATGCCCGCAGCCACCACAGAAACAACAGTTGACCACAGCCCAAGAAGTCGACAAATGAACACCCGTACGTCGACAAACAAGCAAATCACTCGCAAATCCGCAAGGAGTGTCCCCGAATGCCGACAGAAAAGGAACACCCAACTGCCGGCACTTAGGGACGTTCCTTTTGTGCCGGCAGTTAGGGACAGCCCTTGCCGATTCGATTGTTGAGTATCTCCGTGACTACTTTACAGCTCCAGCGCCTCGGCGACTTCGGCTGCGCAGGCCAGGGCATCGGCCATGGCGTTCACCACGAGCGAGCTGCCGTTGCGGGCATCACCCGCCACATACACCGGCGCGGCATCCGCGGCGACGCCCTCCGTGCGAGCCGCGAGATGCGAGCCCTCGGCAGCCATCACCGGCAGCGGACGACCAGCGGTGGCAACAGGCACGCTCACTGCATCGAACACGCTGTGCTCCGGACCCGTAAAGCCACAGGCGATGAGCACCAGCTGCGCCGGCACCTCGTGCTCGGAGCCCGCAATGCGTTCGGGCTTGCCGGCCGACCAATCCAGATCGACCCCGCGCAGCCCCGCAGCCGCGCCCTTCTTGTCCAGCAGCACCTCGAGCGTGTCCACGCCCCAAGCGCGCATCTCGCCGCCCATGGCAGCGATAGCCTCCTGCTGGCCGTAGTCGGTCTTCTTCACGTTGGGCCACTGCGGCCAGGGGTTGCTCGCCGCGCGCTTATCGGGCGCAGCCGGCAAGAACTCAAACTGGCGCACGCTGCGCGCGCCTTGGCGCACGGCGGTACCCACACAGTCGTTACCGGTATCGCCGCCGCCAATGACCACAACGTCCAGGCCACGCGCATCGACCGCGGGCTCGCCGCCGTCGAGAACCGACACGGTCGAAGCCGTCAGATAGTCCACGGCGTACACCACGCCCGGGGCGTCCACGTTCGTAGCCGAAAGACCGCGCGGGGCACGGGCGCCAGCAGCCACCACCACAGCGTCAAAGCCGTTGAGCTTGGCCGCCACCGCAGGGTCCGTTACATCGGCGCCCAGCTCGAACACAATACCCAGCTCGCGCATGAGCGCCACGCGACGCTCGACCACGGACTTCTCGAGCTTCATGTTGGGAATGCCGTACATGAGCAGGCCGCCGGGGCGATCGTCACGCTCAAACACTGTCACGCGGGCACCGCGACGCGCAAGCTCCCATGCTGCCACCAGACCAGCAGGACCGGAGCCCACCACGGCAACCGTGGGTGCGCCCTCCCCCGCCGGCTCAAAGCGGCGTGGGCCACCGTTTGCCCACTCATGGTCGCTGATCGCACGCTCGTTGTCATGGATCGCCGTGGGCTGGCCGTCGACCGAACCCAGGTTGCACGCGGCCTCGCACAGCGCCGGGCACACGCGGCTCGTAAACTCAGGCATGGGCGAGGTGAGCGACAGGCGCTCGGCAGCCTCATCCCAGCGGCCGCGGTACACCAGTTCGTTCCACTCGGGAATCAAGTTGTGCAGCGGGCAGCCGCTCGGACGTGCCTTGCCAAAGCTCGCGCCCATCTGGCAAAACGCCACGCCGCACATCATGCAGCGGCTCGCCTGGGCACGGCGTGCATCGTCGTCGAGCTCCACGTACAGCGGATCGAAATCACGGCTGTGCTCCTCCACGGGGCGAAGCTCGTGGGTCACGCGATCGATATCAAGAAAAGCACCGGGCTTACCCATGGCACTTACGCCTCCTTCTTGGTCGAAGCAACAGAGCTGGCGGCGGCGGGCACAGCACCAGCAACACCACCCGCCACATCGAAGCGAGCGACATCCGCGGCACTCGCGCGACCGGTCACAATGTCAAACGCCAGCTCCTCGGCCTGCGCATGCGTCTTGCCGACAGCCTCGGCGGCGGCGACAATCGCCAGCACGCGCTCATACTCGGTCGGAATGACCTTCACAAAGTGCTTGCTCATCGTCTCAAAGCTGTAGAGCAGCTTAATGCCGCGTGGGCTCTGTGTCGCGTCCACGTGCTCCTGGATGAGCTCGCGAATCTGCGCCAGCTCGCCAGCCGTCGGGGCCTTGAGCTCAACGCTCTCGTGGTTCACGCGGGCATCGAGCGTGCCGTACTGGTCAAAGACATAGGCCACGCCGCCCGTCATACCGGCGGCAAAGTTCTGCCCAACCTCGCCCAGAATAAGCGCCAGACCACCCGTCATGTACTCGCAGCCGTGGTTGCCGCAACCCTCGACCACCACGGTGGCACCGGAGTTGCGTACGCCAAAGCGCTGGCCGGCCAGGCCGTTGATGAAGCCACGGCCGCTCGTGGCGCCAAAGAACGCAACGTTGCCCACGATGATGTTTTCGTCGAACTTATAGGTCGCATGCGGGTTGGGGCGCACCGACACCTCGCCGCCCGAAAGGCCCTTGCCAAAGTAGTCGTTGGCGTCGCCGCACACGTTGAGCGTAATGCCGCGCGGCAGGAAGGCGCCAAAGCTCTGACCAGCCGATCCATCGCAATCGATGGTGATGGAGCCGGCGGGCAGGCCCTCGGGATGTGCCTTGGTCACCGCGTTACCCAGGATGGTGCCCACGCAGCGGTTGACGTTGGCGATATCGGCGCGGAAGCGAATCGGGCGCAGGTGCGCGCGGGCATCGGCCGTATAGGGCACAAACAACGTGGAGTCGAGCGTCTTGTCGAGCTCGCTGTCCGCAGCCATCTGGGGCAGGAAGTGACGGCCGTCGGCACCCGGGATGTGGGCACCAAACTCGCAGGTCGCGCTTGCCAGCACGGGCGACAGATCCAGCAGGTTAGCCTTGCGGTTGCCCGGGACCTCGATCTGGCGCAAGCACTCGGGATGGCCGACCATCTCGTCGACGGTCCGGAAGCCCAGGCTCGCCATGACCTCGCGCAGTTGCTCGGCAACAAAGAGCATAAAGTGCTCGACGTGCTCGGGCTTGCCGCGGAAGCCGCGACGCAGGCGGCAGTTTTGCGTGGCGATGCCGGCGGGGCAGGTATCCTGCTGGCAGTCGCGCTGCATGAGGCAGCCCATCGAGATGAGCGGCATGGTCGCAAAGCCAAACTCCTCGGCGCCCAGCAGACAGGCGACGGCAACATCGGTGCCGTCCATGAGCTTGCCGTCGGCCTCGAGTACCACGCGCGAGCGCAGGCCGTTTCGCAGCAGCGTCTGCTGAGCCTCGGCAAGGCCAAGCTCCAGCGGCAGACCGGCGTGCCAGATCGAATCGCGAGCAGCGGCACCCGAGCCGCCATTGTGGCCGCTGATCAAGATCTTGTCGGCAGCGCCCTTGGCCACACCGGTGGCGATGGTGCCGACGCCGGCCTCGCTGACCAGCTTGACCGACACGCGTGCGCCGGGGTTGGCGTTCTTAAGGTCAAAGATGAGCTCGGCCAGGTCTTCGATGGAGTAGATGTCGTGATGCGGCGGAGGCGAGATCAGGCCGATGCCGGGCGTGGACTGACGGACCTCGGCAATCCAGGGGTAGACCTTCTTGCCGGGCAGGTGGCCACCCTCGCCGGGCTTGGCGCCCTGGGCCATCTTGATCTGAATCTCGAAGGCGCTGCACAGGTAGCGGCTCGTCACGCCAAAGCGCGCACTTGCCACCTGCTTGATCGCGGAGTTCTTGGAATCACCGTTAGCCAGCGGGGTCTCGCGACGCGGATCCTCACCGCCCTCGCCGGAGTTGGAACGGCCGTGCAGGCGGTTCATGGCGATGGCCATGCACTCGTGTGCTTCCTTGCTGATGGAGCCGTACGACATGGCGCCGGTGTTAAAGCGGCGGACGATGTTGAGCGCGGGCTCGACCTCGTCGAGCGAAACCGGCGTGCGGCCGCTGGCATCAAAGTCGAGCATGTCGCTCAGACGCACGGCACGGCCGGTGCGGTGCAGGCGGGCGCTGTACTCCTTAAAGGTGTCGTAGCTGTCCTCACGGCAGGCGGTCTGCAGCAGGTAGACGGTCTGGGGGTCGATGAGGTGTTCCTCGCCGCCGAGCGGGCGCCACTTGGTCAGGCCCAGCGTGGGCAGCTGATCGGGAGCCGGGCTCTTAAGGATGGCGAGCGCGGCGTCGTAGCGCTCATTCTGTTCGCGTTCAACGTCCTCGACACCCATACCGCCCACGCGGCTCACCGTACCGGCAAAGTACTCGTTGACGAACTCGGTGGTAAAGCCCACGGCCTCGAAGATCTGCGCGGAGTGGTAGCTCTGCACCGTGGAGATGCCCATCTTGGACATGATGGAGACGATGCCCGCCGTCGCTGCCTTGTTGTAGTTGTCGATACCCTGCTCGGCCGTCACGTCCAGGTCGCCGCGTGCCGCCAGATCGCGGACGCACGCATGCGCGTTGTACGGGTAGATGCCGCTCGCGGAGTAGCCCACCAGCGCCGCGAAGTCGTGCGGGGACACAGCGTCGCCGCACTCCACCACGATATCGGCAAAGGTGCGCACGCCGGCGCGGATCAGGTGGTTGTGCACGCAGCCCACAGCGAGCAGCGACGGCACGGGCACCTCGCCCGCGGCAGCGCGGTCGCTCAGCACCACGATGTTCACGCCATCGCGAACCGCGGCCTCGACGTCCTCGGCAAGCTGCTTGAGCGCGGCCTGCAGCGCGCCCTCGCCCGCGTCGCGGCGGTACACGGCACGGAAGCGGCGGGTCTTAAAACCCACGCGATCGATGGCGCAGATGCGGTCGAACTCTTCCTCGTTGAGCAACGGGCGCTCCAGGCGCACCAGCTGGCAAGCGGCGCGGGAGTCCTCGAGCAGGTTGCCGTGGTTGCCCAGGTAGAGCGTGGTCGAGGTGACCATATGCTCGCGCAGGGCGTCGATCGGCGGGTTCGTGACCTGGGCGAACAGCTGATAGAAGTAGTCGTAGAACGAGCGCGTCTTCTTGGACAGGCAGGCCAGCGGCGCATCGATACCCATCGAGGCGAGCGGTGCCTTGCCCTGCTGGGCCATGGGGCGCACGACCTCGTCGACATCGTCCCAGTGATAGCCGAGTTTTGCCATACGCACGGCGGCGGGCACTTCGGCGTCCTCGGCCGGCGTCACCGCGGCGGGCTTGTCGAGCGCATCGACCGTCAGCGTCTCCTCGGCGATCCAATCGCGGTAGGGCTTCTCCTTGGCGTAACGGGCGCGCAGCTCGTCGTTGTAGATCACGCGGCCGCGGGCAAAGTCGACCTCGAGCATCTGGCCCGGTCCCAGGCAGCCGCTCGTCAGGATGTTCTCGGGGCGCACCTCGATGGTGCCCACCTCGCTCGCCAGCATAAAGCGGCCGTCGCGCGTCACGTAGTAGCGGGCCGGGCGCAGGCCGTTGCGATCGAGGGCGGCACCCAGGGTACGGCCGTCGGTAAAGGCGATGGCGGCCGGACCGTCCCACGGCTCCATGAGCATGGACTGGTAGGCGTCGTAGGCGCGGCGCTCCTCGCTCAGGCTGTCGTTGTGGTCCCACGGCTCGGGCAGCAGCATGGATGCGGCGCGCGTGAGCGGACGACCGTTCATAACCAGGAACTCGAGCACGTTGTCCAGAATCGCGGAGTCGGAGCCCTCGCGGTTGATGATGGGCATCACGCGCTCAAGATCGTGCTGGAGCACGGGGCTGTACAGGTTGGGTTCGCGGGCGCGGATCCAGTTGACGTTGCCCTTGAGGGTGTTGATCTCGCCGTTGTGGATGATAAAGCGGTTGGGGTGCGCGCGCTCCCAGCTGGGCGTGGTGTTGGTGGAGTAGCGCGAGTGGACGAGCGCCACGGCCGTCTTGACGGCGGCGTCGTTGAGGTCGATGAAGAAGCGGCGCATCTGCGTGGCGACGAGCATGCCCTTGTACACGATGGTGCGCGAGCTCATGGAACAGACGTAGAAGATCTTATCGCGCAGGGCGAACTCGGCGTCGGCCTTCTTCTCGATGGTGCGGCGGCACACGTACAGGCGGCGCTCGAAAGCGTCACCGGCGGGCGTGTCGTCGGGGCGGCCCAGGAAGGCCTGCAGAATGGTAGGCATGCAGGCACGTGCCGTCTCGCCCAGGTCGTGCGGGTCGACGGGCACCTCGCGCCAAAAGAGCAGCGGCACGCCGGCCTCGGCGCAGCCCTCCTCAAACACGCGACGGGCATCCTCTACGCCCTTGTCGTCCTGCGGAAAGAACAGCATGGCCACGCCATAGTCGCCCTCTGCCGGCAGGATCTGGCCGCACTTTTGAGCCTCTTTGCGGAAAAAGTGATGCGGAACCTGGAACAGGATGCCGGCGCCGTCGCCGGTGTTCTTCTCGAGTCCCGTGCCGCCGCGGTGCTCCAAGTTGACCAGAATGGACAGCGCGTCGTCCAGAATCTGGTGATGGCGCTCGCCGTTGATATCGGCAAGCGCGCCGATGCCGCATGCATCGTGGTCGAATTCGGGGCGATAAAGGCCCTGCTGCTGAGCGGAATCTGCCTGCATCGCGATCCTCCCCTAGATATTAGACAGTCAGTTGAATAGGCATACTAGGAGCATCGCCGGCCCGTTGTGTTTCCCACCCGTTTCGAAACAATCGCGTAACGCACGCCCCACGAGTGGACACCGCCGACCTCAAGGGCGACAACATAGGCCCCAAGTTCGGCCTGTTAGCTCACCACTTCAAACATCTCAATCTGTAACAGGAAGGCCCAATTACGACGACTAACTGTTACAGATTGAGATGTTTTCGAGAGACATTCCATAGGACCATTTCTTCCTGTCTCGATCTGTAACACCTAGGCCCAATTTCCATCCCTAGTTGTTACAGATCGAGACATTTCGGCAGCCCCCTTTCACCATCCCATTCAAATACAACAATTTTGTTAGTCTCGGTTAACTTTTTGACCTAAAACGGGTATCCTTTGCGGCGTCAAGCAAACGGCACGCACACCATGCCAGATCAAGAAGGCCCCTATGGCGCACCAAGCAGACCAGCAGACGATGCAGCTCGTCCTTATCCGTCACGGAGAATCCGAGTGGAACAAACTCAACCTGTTCACCGGCTGGACCGATGTTGAGCTCACCGACACGGGCCGCGAAGAAGCCGCAGCAGGCGGTCGAGCCCTCAAAGAAGCCGGTTTCGACTTTGACGTCTGCTACACCTCGCGCCTCAAGCGCGCGATCCACACCCTCAACATCGTGCTCGGCCAAATGAATCGCGAGTGGTTGCCCGTCATTAAATCCTGGAAGCTCAACGAGCGCCGCTACGGCGCGTTGCAGGGTCTCAACAAGGCCGATGCCGCGGCAGAGCACGGCGACGAACAGGTGCTCATCTGGCGCCGTTCCTTCGATGTCTGCCCGCCGGCGCTCGAGCCGGGCGACAGTCGCGACCCCCACACCCAGGAGCAATACCGTGATGTCGCGCCCGATCAGCTGCCCTATACCGAGTGCCTCAAGGACACGATCGCCCGCGCCTGGCCTTATTTCGAAGACGAGATTCGCCCCCAGATGCTCGCCGGCAAGCGCGTACTCATCGCCGCACACGGCAACTCCCTGCGCTCACTCGTCATGAAGCTCGAGCACCTCACGCCCGAGGAGATCCTCAAGGTCAACATCCCCACCGGCGTGCCGCTCGTCTACACCTTCGACACCGATTTCAACGTCCTCGACAAGCGCTACATCGGCGACCCGGCGACCATCGCCGCCAAGATCGACGCCGTGGCCAATCAGGGCAAAGCGCACAAGTAGCCCCAACCCAAATCCGACGCG
>DAWCEJ010000165.1:0-1289 GCA_052274955.1 Collinsella sp. | reverse complement strand
AGCCTTGACGATGGCGGCGGCGCGTTTGGCGGGGTCGCCGCTCTTAAAGATGCCCGAGCCGACAAAAACGCCCTCGGCGCCCAGCTGCATCATCAGCGCGGCGTCGGCGGGGGTCGCTACACCGCCGGCGGCAAAGTTCACGACGGGAAGCTTGCCCGTGGCATGGACCTCGCGCACCAGCTCGACCGGAACCTGCAGCTGCTTGGCTGCCTCAAAGAGCTCATCGTCGCGCAGGGCAACAACGTCGCGGATCTGCTTTTGGATCTTGCGCATGTGACGCACGGCCTGAACGACGTCGCCCGTACCCGGCTCACCCTTGGTGCGAATCATAGTGGCGCCCTCGGCAACACGGCGCAGCGCCTCGCCCAGATCGCGGGCGCCGCAGACAAATGGCACGTCAAACTGGGTCTTGTCGATGTGATAGACGTCATCGGCAGGGGAGAGAACCTCGGACTCGTCGATGTAATCGATCTCGATAGCCTGCAGGACCTGCGCCTCGACAATGTGACCGATGCGGCACTTGGCCATAACAGGGATGGAGACGGCCTCTTGGATGCCCTTGATCATCTTGGGGTCGCTCATGCGCGAGACGCCGCCTGCGGCACGGATGTCGGCCGGGATGCGCTCGAGTGCCATGACGGCGCAGGCGCCTGCCTCCTCGGCGATGCGTGCCTGCTCGGGCGTGGTGACGTCCATGATGACGCCGCCCTTGAGCATCTGCGCGAGTTCGCGATTGAGTTTGACGCGATCGGCCTTGCTGGTCTGTTCTGCCATGGTTGCTCCCTTGGTTGGCATGTGCATTGCTTGACGGAACATCCTATCGGGGAGCTGGGTATGGCAAAATACTCAGTTTTCGAGATAATAATAAGGTCAGCCTAATACCAGATTGAACAGCTCGATAAGGTCAGGTGGCAAACTCATGCTTGACTACAATTTGGAAAAACGCGGCGAAGCATCGCTTTATGAGTATGTTTACCAGCAAATTCGAGATGATATTGTTGCTGGACGTATTGTGGCGGGGGAGCATCTTCCGTCTAAGCGCGCCTTTGCCAGTCATCTGGGAATCAGTGTCATTACCATCGAGAATGCATATAGCCAGTTACTTGCCGAGGGCTATATTTGCTCAATGCCGCGTCGTGGCTACTACGCTTGCAAGCTTCCGGATGCACCGGTTTTGCCTTTGGCTTCGCAGGGCATCGACCGAGATACCGTCTCTGTGGGCCTCAGCGCGCATGATGTCAACGGACAGGTCGAGCTGTTCGATGCACTTTCTCCTTCCGCTTTGGAGG
>DAWCEJ010000164.1:0-16918 GCA_052274955.1 Collinsella sp. | reverse complement strand
GCTCAAGATCGCGCGCGAGCTCGAGGCCTGGGCCGAGTCCCAGGGCGTAAAGGACATCAACGAGCTGGTAGGTGCGTTCGAATGCTAGAGCAAGATGCCCGCGACCGCGTAATCGTCGCCCTCGACTGCGACCGTGAACGTGCGCTCGAGCTCGCCCGCGAGCTTTCGGGCCATGCCGCCTGGCTCAAGGTCGGCATGACACTCTATTACGCCGAGGGCCCCGAGATCGTGAAGACGTTCAAGGACCTGGGCTTTAAGGTCTTCCTCGACCTCAAGTTCCACGATATTCCGCATCAGGTGCGTGGTGCCGCCCGCTCGGCCTCGCTTGCCGGCGCCGACCTGCTTTCGGTCCACGGCCTGGGCTCGGGCGCTATGCTCGCCGCCTGCCGCGAGGGTGCCGAGGAGGCGCGCGAGGACCGTGCCAAGCTCGTCGCCATCACCGTGCTCACGAGCATGAACCAGGATTCGCTCAGCGAGATCGGAGTCGAGTCGCCGGTGGCCGAGGAGGCCGCGCGTCTGGCGAAGCTCGCCCAGGCTAACGGCATCGACGGTATCGTGTGCTCGCCGATGGAGGCCCACGATATGCGTGAGCTGCTGGGCCCCGATGCGCTTATCGTGACCCCGGGCGTTCGCCCGGTCGGTGCGGCGCTGGGAGATCAGTCCCGCGTGGCCACGCCTTCCCAGGCTATCGAGCGTGGCGCGAGCCACATCGTGGTGGGCCGTCCCATCACCGGCGCCGATGACCCGGTTGCCGCTTTCGATGCCATCGTCGCCGAGCTGGTCGAAAACGTCGCGTAAAAGATTCCCTTAAGTCACCACTTTTGAGTCTCATTAGCACAATTTAGCCCCTGTGCCTGCGAAATCTTTCCCATCCTTTGTGTGGAATCGCAGGTCAGGGGCTCAACTTTTAGCGCAATATATTGCACTTTTTGCGGGTATCGTCTAACCTATGGAGCCGCGATTGGGCATTTTGTACGTTTTACGTGCTAAAATGCCAAATATTGAATCAGATATAACCCAACTATTTGGAGGTACGAATGGCACTCCCTCAGCTTACCGACGAGCAGCGCAAGCAGGCTCTTGAGAAGGCTGCTGCCGCACGTCACGCCCGCGCTGAGCTTCGCGAGCAGATCAAGAAGGGCGAGAAGTCCCTCGAGTCCGTGCTCAACTCCGATGACCCCATCGCTTCCCGCATGAAGGTTTCCACCCTCATCGAGTCTCTCCCCGGTTATGGCAAGGCCAAGGCCGCCAAGATCATGGAGGAGCTCGGTATCTCCGCTACTCGTCGCGTCCAGGGCCTCGGTGTCCGTCAGCGCGAGCAGCTCCTCGAGCAGCTGACCAAATAAGTGAGCGCTCAGGATTCCAAGCTCTTTGTGATTTCTGGACCGTCAGGCGCAGGCAAGGGTACGCTCGTCACTCGTGTGCGCGAGCGCCGCTCGAACCTGGGTCTGACGGTTTCGGCTACCACGCGAGCACCACGCAAAGGTGAGGTCGACGGCGTCAACTACTTTTTTCTGACGCGCGAGGAGTTCGACCGCCGCGTGGCAAACGGTGAGTTTGTTGAGTGGGCCGAGGTCCACGGTAACTGCTACGGCACGTTGGTGAGCGAGGTCACATCCAAGCTCGCCTCGGGCTCGTCTCTGATTTTGGAGATCGATGTCCAGGGCGCCCTGCAGGTGAAGGAGCGTTTCCCCGAGGCCGTGCTGATCTTTATCAAGCCGCCTTCGCTTGAGGTGCTCCGCGAGCGTCTAGTCGGTCGCGGTACCGAGACGCCCGAGACGATTGAGCTGCGTATGGCAAACGCCGCCGATGAGCTTGCCCTTGCCGACCGCTACGACGACGTCGTGGTGAATGACGATCTCGACCGCGCGACCGATGAGCTCGTTCGCGTTCTCGATATGCATGAAAGGATCTGAGGTCCGTGTCCGTTGTAAAGCCTTGCATTGACGATCTTCTGGAGAAGACCGATCACAACCGCTTCCTGCTCGCTTCGCTTGCTTCCAAGCGCGCCTGCGACATCAATAGCATGCTGCGTGGCCAGCACAACCGCGTACTTGCCGTCCAGGATGTCGATGACATCACCATCGGGCTTTCCGGTGCCGATACCATCTCGATGGCTATGGACGAGATTGTCGACGGCGACATCTCTTACGACGAGGCCCGTTACGAGAAGGCGCTCGGCCACAAGGTTGCTGAAGCCTAAATGGCGGCTCGCGTCTGCCTAGTCCACTATCACGAGGTTGGGCTGAAGGGCAAGAACCGCGCACATTTTGAGCATATCCTCATGGATAACATCAAGGCGGCTTTGGCCGCCTTTTCCGTGAATGCCGTGTCTCGAATTTCCGGTTATATCCTCGTGACCTTTAACGAACATCAGGCCGACGAGGCGGCGCGTGTCATTCGCACCGTTCCCGGCGTTGCCCGTGTGTCTTTGGCGTATCACACCAACCGCGACCCGCAGGAGTACTGCGCCGCCGCCGTGAAGGCGCTGCGCGAGTTTGGTTCCTTCGATTCGTTTAAGGTGCACGCCAAGCGCTCCAATACTGACTATGAGCTCACCTCGATCGATATCAATCGTCAGGTGGGCGAGGTACTGTGTGAGGCCTTCCCCGATAAAAAGGTTCAAATGCACGACCCCGATGCGATGGTGCACGTACTGGTGGTTCAGGGTAGCGTTTACGTGTACGCACGCTCCGAGCGCGGCGTGGGCGGTCTGCCGGTGGGATCTGCCGGCAAGGTCGTGACGCTTCTGTCGTCGGGTATCGATTCTCCGGTGGCGACTTGGATGCTCGCGCGTCGCGGCGCGGTCTGCGTGCCGGTGCATTTCTCCGGTCGTCCGCAGACGCCCGATACGAGCGAGTATTTGGTGCAGGATATCATCCGTGCGCTTGAGCCGGGTGTCCAGATCGGCCGCCTGTACGTGGTGCCGTTTGGCGACTGCCAGCGTGAGATTTCGGTCACCTGTCCCAGCAACCTGCGCGTGATCATGTATCGCCGCATTATGTATTCGGTTGCCGAGCGCATTGCACACATCGAGGGTGCCAGGGCCATCGTTACGGGCGAATCGCTTGGGCAGGTTGCCTCCCAAACGCTTGAGAACATCATGGCCGTCAACGAAGCCGTGAAGATTCCCGTGTTCCGTCCTCTCATCGGTTCGGACAAACAGGAGATCATCGCACGCGCCGAGGAGATCGGTACGTTCGATATCTCGACTGAGGCCGCTCCCGACTGCTGCACGCTGTTTATGCCGCGCCGTCCCGAGACGCACGCTAAACTCGATGCCGTGCATGAGGCCTGGGAACTGTTTGATCACGAGGAGATGATTGAGCGTCTGCTCAAGCAGACCGAGTACATCGACTTCGAGAGCAACACGTACAAGGCCCCTAAGACCTTAAAACGCAAACATTCTGAGCTTGCTCCGCGTGAGATTTACCAAGATCACGAGTAAATTTGTGCATAGACCGACGATGCGCCTGCATCGTCGGTCTTTTGCTATCTGGGCATTTTGCGGCTAAGTGTTCATTCGCTGACGTGTGCCTGAATAAATGGACATTATTTCGTAAGGTTTTGGTCAGCTTTTGGTTTGACCGCGAAAACCGGTTTTGGGGCGTGGCTGTTGCGGAGCTCCTTTCCTGACACGATGATGTTGGGAGGTTTTGCTATGGCGCAGCGCGAACAACACGAACGAGTCAAAAAGATGGACCGCTGGGCGGGCAAACTGCTCGGTCATAAGGCAGTGGTGATGGCGATACTGGTCGTCATTGCGATGGCGAGTGGACTGGCAATGGCGAACTTTGGCGGCGGTGCCGGCGGTGTGTCGTTTGAGCGCACTGATGGTTCGGGCACGTTAGTGGAGCCGGGATCCGGCGATGCTTCGAGTGGAAAGACATCTGAAGGCTCTTCGCCTAAGGCGTCTGCCGCGGCAGAGGTCTATGTCGATGTTGATGGCGCCGTGGTGTCACCCGGTGTATATCGCCTCAAAGACGGGGCGCGGGTGGCTCAGGCGATTGATGCCGCCGGCGGGCTGGCGCCCGAAGCAGACGTTACGGGGCTTAATCGTGCATCCAAGGTCACTGATGGACAAAAAATTCACGTTCCAACGGTAGGGGAGCAGCAGGCGTCCATTGCGGAAGCCGGTGTTGATGGTGGGACTTCCGCATCGTCGGGCGTTAGTGGCGCAACAGGCCTAGTAAACATCAATACGGCAAGCGCAGAAGAGCTGCAGACGCTTTCGGGCATCGGCCCCTCCATGGCCCAGTCGATTATCGATGAGCGGACAAAGAACGGTGCTTTCGCCTCGGTTGACGATCTGATGCGTGTGTCGGGAATCGGCGAGAAGAAGCTTGCCAAAATCAAAGATTGCATCTGCGTATGAGCGCGACCGAGCGCGAGCACGTGATGCCTCCGCGACCCCTGATTCCGTGGACGATGGCCCTGTGTGCCGGCATGTGCGTGAGCTGCGCCTTGGTGCTCAGCATAGCCGCTGATGCGCTGCTGAGGGAGCGGGCGACGGCGGTCGGGCCGCTATGGGCCATTCCCGTTGCGGCAGCGGTTTTCGTTGTGCTGGCTCACTCTTGTGCGCGGCTTGCCCCTTTGAAGCGGTGGCTGTATGCCGCGTCCGCCGGTCTCGTGGCGGGAGCGGTCGTCTCGGCGTGGTGGGCTGTGGGTGTGCTCAGCGCCTCGAAGGCGCTCGACGGTCGAGCGGCAAGCGGCCTCGAGTTTGTCGTGCAGGGTGATCCATCCATAAACGACGACGTGTATTCCTATACCTGCGAGGCACGCGCGGACGGTAAGAACTTGGCAACGGTTCGCCTATCGTGTGATCGTGAGCTCAAGGTCGGGGCGCACGTGCGTGTTATCGGTCGCGTTTCGCGTTTTGAGAACGATGCATATGGACGATCGCGCGTGCTCCGAGGCGAGGTGCGTAAGGTTAAAGCCGTTCGGATTGTGTCGGTCGATGAGGGTTCTCCGGGGCCGCTGCTTCGGCTGCGAAATGGGCTGCTTGCGTCCATCGCGCCTGCGACCGACCCGGCGCGTGCGCTCATAGCCGGTGTCGTCTGCGGTCGTTCGGCCGAGCTGCGCGCCCAGCCGGCGGGCGACTGGTTTTCTGTGACGGGAACGGCACATCTTATCGCCGTCTCGGGCAGCCATTTGGCTATCGTGGGGTTTGTAATCGAGGGCGTATTGCAAAAGACTCGGTGCTCACGTGGTCTTCAGCGGGCGATATTGGCGATAACGCTTGTGGGCTACGCTGCATTTACGGGCGCGTCTCCCTCGGCCGTGCGCGTGTGCTGCATGGTGTTCGTGACGCTTGTCGTAAACGACGCGGGGCGTCGTCGGCACGGCCTTTCGGCACTCTTCGTAACCATGTCCATCTTTGTGCTACTGCGGCCGACGGTGCTGTTCGAGATGGGCTTTCAGCTATCATGTGCCAGCGTCTTAGCCATTCTGTGCTTTTGCTCTTATGCGACCTACGCTTTGGGTGAGCTGGGCTTGCCATCGGGCGTTGCCGGCATGCTTTCCGTCACGCTGTGCTCGCAACTGGCGACACTTCCCATTACCGTTCCTGCCTTCGGTACGTTCTCGCTCATTGCTCCGCTGGCAAATGCTGTCCTCGGTCCGGTGGTGAGCGTACTGCTCGCTGTGTCGATCGTGTTGGTTCCCTTTTCGTTCGTGGCACCGTTGCGGACTTGGGCGCTCGTTGTGCCCATGATTGCCGCCCGTTGCGCGCTGTTCTTCGAGCAGCTGTTTGCCGCCGTGCCGGGTGCATCCGTGAATGTGCCGCCCGATAGCATGTGGATTTACTTAGTGCCGTGTTTTCTGGTGGTTCTGCTGGTCTGGTGGCCGCGTCCCCGTGTACGTCCTATGGCGGTGGGGCTTGCATGCCTGGTGCTTTTGGCTGCGATTCCGTACGTCTACTGGGATCGATTCGCTCCGCCTTCGGTGACGGTGCTCGATGTGGGCCAGGCCGATGCGATTCTTATCCGCCAGGGCGGCGCAGTTGCGCTCGTCGACTGCGGACTCGACGAGCGCGTGGTGGCGGCGTTGGTTCGCAATAACGTGCACCATATCGACGCCGTCTTTGTGACGCATTGGGATGAGGACCACTGGGGTGGTCTGCCTGCCGTGCTCGAACAGTTTTCGGTCGGAACGATTACCGTGGCCGCGGATGCGCTGGAGGATGCTCCTGCCGAGGTATTGAACCGACCTGGCGTGGAGTATCGGCAGGTGCGCCGTGGGGATATGGTCGACATCGGCTCATTTTGCGCCCGCGTGATGTGGCCATTCGAGTCCGTGGATGGCGAGGGAAATGAGGACTCGCTTGTCCTTCTGCTCTCTTATGTTCAGGAAGGCAAGGGCCTGCGTATGCTCCTCACCGGTGATGCCGAGCTCGACCAAGAGCGGGAATTCGTGCAGGAGGTGGGGGACATCGATGTCCTTAAACTTGGGCATCACGGCTCCAAGGTTTCAGTCGATGGTGAGTTGCTGGACGTCCTGAAGCCCGAGCTTTCCCTCGCGAGCGCGGGCGAGGGGAATCGATACGGCCATCCGTCCGATGCCTGCATCGATGCCGTGAAGGAAGCGGGTGGTGTGTTCGCGTGTACCATCGAACACGGCGACATTACCGTCACGCCGACTGCGAATGGTTTTGCGATGCGATGCCAGCGACCGTGACGACGTCGTTGGCGTGCGGTGGGCCCCTGGGCTAGAATGGCACGGAACGAATACGAAGACCTGCGGGAGGGGAGCGCAATGTCCGAAACCGGTTTGCTGCCGGCATATCTGATCGTCGGTACCGACGGAGTTAAGCGCGACCACGCCGTCTCGCGTATGAAAGCGCGTCTGGAAAAGTCGGGTATGGTCGAGTTCAACCTCGACGAGCGAGACATGACCAAGGACCCCGATATCGAGTCCATTATCGGATCGCTTAACACCTTTCCCATGGGCAGCGAGTTTCGATTGGTAATCCTCGATGGCTGCTCAAAGCTCGCCAAGGCGGTCTCGGAGCCGCTCGTTGGGTATCTGGCGAGTCCCAGCCCAACAACGGTCTGCCTCATCATCGCTGACTCACTTGCCAAGAATACGCTCCTGTATAAGGCAATCGCCAAGATCGACAAGAAGGCTATCGTCGATTGCTCGGGTACCAAGCGCTGGGAACTGCCGCGCCGTGTTCAGCAGATGGCGACGCAGCGCGGTAAGTCGATTTCGACGGCGGCCGCCGAGGAGCTCGTCTCGCGTTCGGGCGAAAACACGCGCATGCTCGATAACGACTTGGCCAAGCTTGCCCAGATGGTCGAGTCGCCCCAGATTGAACTTGCCGATGTTGATCGCTGGATTGTACGTACGGCCGAGGTCCAACCCTGGGACTTCCTCAACGCCGTCTCGGCTCGCGATATGCGGCGTTCGCTCGAGCTCTTTAAGCTCCTGCCCTCCAAGAGCTACGTGTGGACTTACACATTGCTGTGCGGTCGCATTCGCGAGCTTATCGTCGCCAAGGCGCTCGACGCGCGTGGGCAGGGTCGCGAGCTGGCCGCAACGCTCAAGCTCCAGTCCTGGCAGGTCAAGAATCACCTTACCTGGGCGCGTCGTTTTTCGATGACCGAGCTCGTCGCAGCGCTCGAGGGTGCCGTTGATGTGGAGCTCGCGCTCAAGGGTTCGGCCGATTCTCAGACGGCGCTTTTGCTCTGGATTACGAACATCTTGAGAAAATCGTGATGATACCTGCCTATTTGACAAATTCGTTCTATCCCTTTGAGAGGGAGCGTGCTATAGTAGGCGCTTGCATGACCTCACCGTGTCTCAGAGGTGTCATACATTTTTTGCAAGGAACTCGAAAGGAACTCCAGAAGTGGCAAACATCAAGTCTCAGAAGAAGCGTATCCGCACCAATGAGGCAGCTCGCATGCGTAACAAGGCTGTCAAGTCCGAGCTCAAGACGCTGACCAAGCACGTCCAGTCCGCCGTCGCCGAGGGCGACGCCGAGAAGGCCCAGGCTGCCCTCAAGACCGTCACCAAGCGTCTCGACATGGCTGCCGCCAAGCATGTTATCCACAAGAACCAGGCTTCCAACCGCAAGTCCGGTCTTGCCAAGCTCGTGAACAGCATCAACGCCTAAGTTGTAAATTTCACACCACACAGATTACGCGCATAAATGGAGCCTGTTTTATGGAACAGGCTCCATTTTTTGTACCGCTCGGGTAAGATAGTCCGCATGAATACTTCAATTGACATTTCCCACATCCGCAACTTCTCGATCGTTGCGCATATCGACCATGGCAAGTCCACGATCAGCGACCGCATCCTCGAGCTCACCCATACCGTCGACGAACGCGACATGGAGTCGCAGCTGCTCGACACCATGGATATCGAGCGCGAGCGCGGCATTACGATCAAGTCCAATGCCGTCCGCGTTTCCTATGACGCCGACGATGGTGAGACGTATCAGTTCAATCTGATCGATACGCCGGGCCACGTGGACTTTACCTATGAGGTCTCGCGCTCGCTGGCAGCCTGTGAGGGCG
Source organism: Collinsella sp. (assembly GCA_052274955.1). Taxonomy (GTDB): domain Bacteria; phylum Actinomycetota; class Coriobacteriia; order Coriobacteriales; family Coriobacteriaceae; genus Collinsella. The sequence continues at coordinate 8,396 of DAWCEJ010000164.1, read as the reverse complement.
CGGTACTCGTTGTCGACGCCACGCAGGGTGTCGAGGCGCAGACCGTTTCCAACGCGACGCTCGCCATGAACGCCAATCTGGACATTGTGCCGGCCATCAACAAGATCGACCTGCCCTCGGCCCATCCCGATGAGGTTAAGACCGAGATCGAGGATGACCTGGCGATCCCTGCCGATGATGCTGTGTGCGTCTCGGGCAAGACCGGCGAAGGCATTCACGATCTGCTGGAGTCCATTGTCTTTTTGATTTCGCCGCCTAAGGGCGATGCAAACGCTCCGCTCAAAGCGCTCATTTTGGATTCGTACTTTGACGAGTATCGCGGTGTGGTGGCTACGGTGCGCGTCTTCGATGGTTCCATCAAAAAGGGCGATACCCTGCTTATGATGCAAGCCAAGGGCGACTTTTTGGTCGGCGGCGTGGGCGTCAAGCGTCCTGCCGAGACCCCGGTCGACGCGCTGACGGTCGGCGAGGTCGGATATGTGGTCACGGGCTTGAAGGATCCCGAGGCCGTTCGCGTGGGCGATACCCTTACGTGGGCGTCGAACCCCTGCCCCGAGCCGCTTCCCGGTTATCGCGAGGCCAAGCCCATGGTCTATACGGGCCTGTTCCCGATCGACAACAAGGACTACGAGAACCTGCGTGACGCGCTCGATAAACTGCACGTCAACGACCCGTCGTTGGTGTGGGAGCCCGAGACCTCGGTGGCGCTCGGCTTTGGCTTCCGCGTGGGCTTCCTGGGCCTGCTGCACATGGAAGTCGTCAAGGAACGCCTGGAGCGCGAGTTCAACCTGGACCTCATTGCCACGAGTCCCTCGGTTGACTATCACGTCTACAAGACCGACGGCGAAATGATCGATGTCCGCAGTCCGCAGGACCTTCCCGAGGCCACACGCATCGATCGTATCGAGGAACCCTACCTCAAGGCAAAGATCATCTGCCCGCCTGAGTACACGGGTGCCGTCATGCAGCTCGCCATCGAGCACCGCGGCGTCACAACCGACATGATCCACCTGACGAGCAAATCGGTCGAGATGCGCTTCGATATGCCGCTCGCCGAGCTCATCTTGGACTTCTTCGATCAGCTCAAGAGCCGCACCAAGGGCTATGCCTCGCTCGACTACGAGTTCAACGAGTACCGTCCCTCCGAGCTCGTGAAGCTCGATATTTTGCTTTCGGGCGACGAGGTGGACGCGCTTTCGTTTATCGTCCATAAGGACAAGGCATATGGCCTGGCCCGTGGCCTGTGCGACAAGCTCAAGGAGATCATCCCGCGTCAGCTGTTCGAGGTGCCCATCCAGGGTGCTATCGGCAACAAGATCATCGCCCGTTCCACCGTCAAGGCGCGTCGCAAGGACGTTCTTGCTAAGTGCTACGGCGGCGATATCTCGCGTAAGCGCAAGCTGCTCGAGAAGCAGAAAGAGGGCAAGAAGCGTATGAAGGCCATCGGATCGGTCGAGGTCCCGCAGGAGGCGTTTATGGCGATCCTCAAGGTGGACGAGTAGGTCCATGGCGCTTTCTGAATACAGCAAGCGGCTGCTGGGTGCCTATGCCGAGCAGCCGTTCCTTATGGCTCCCATGGCGGGCGTGACCGACCCCGCCTATCGCATCATGTGTCGCCGCCGCGGTGCCGACCTTGCCTACAGCGAGATGGTGAGCGTGGCGGGTCTTGCCTATGCCAGCAACAAGACCTGGCGCCTGGTGCTACCGGCCGACGAGGAGCAGCAGATTTGCGTGCAGCTCTTTGGCTCCAAGCCCGAGCAGTTTGCGAGCGCCGTCGTCGCCGTCGAGGAGCGCGTTGGCGATCGCCTGTCGCTCATCGATATCAATATGGCATGCCCCGCCCGCAAGGTTGTCACCAAGGGCGAGGGTTCGGCGCTCATGCGCACGCCCGACCTGGCGGAGAAGATCGTCGAGGCCACGGTTGGCGCGGCGCACGTGCCCGTGACCGTCAAGATTCGCAAGGGCTTTTATGCCGAGGACCGCAATGCCGCGACATTTGCCCAGATGCTTGAGAGTGCAGGGGCTGCCGCAGTCGCCGTGCATGGTCGTTGCGCCACGCAGCTCTACACGGGCCAGGCCGATTGGTCGGTCGTCGATGAGGTTGCCGACGCTGTCGAGATTCCCGTGATTGGTTCGGGCGATGTGTTCTCGGCCGAGGACGCTGCTGAGCATCTGCACGGCTCGGGTGCCAGCGCGGTGTTTATCGCGCGCGGCATCTACGGCAATCCGTGGGTGTTCGGCGATGCCCGAGCCCTTGCACTCGATGGCACGCCGGTTCCTTCTCGCTCCTCGGTCGAGCGCCTGGAGGCTCTGCGCGAGCACCTGACGTTGACGCACGAGCTTCTGCCGCTCATGTCGCGTGCTCGCACGTACGCAAGCTGGTACTTAAAGGGCATGCCCCATGCCGCCGCCTGGCGCGCTCAGGTGGTGCGTTGCTCTACGTACGAGGAGTTTATGGCGCTGGTCGATGATATCGAGCGCGACGTGGTGGCCTGCGAGGCCGCGCTTGCCGCCGGCGAGTCGGTGCCTGCTCATCCGCTGGAGGCCTAACGGTGGCCGTTACCGCGCTGTACGTGCACGTGCCGTTTTGCGCTCAAAAGTGCCGGTACTGCGACTTTGACTCGCGCAGCTTTGCTGCGTATGATTTGGATGCCGCGCTTGATTCCTATTTTGAGCAGTTGTATGCGCGCCTCGATTCCTTTGGCGACGCCGGGGCGCTTGCGCAGGTCTGCACGGTCTATACTGGCGGCGGCACGCCATCGCTGGCAGGGGAGCGCCTGGTGGAACTTGCCCGGCGTATCTCCATGTGGTGTAAACCCTTTGAATTTACTTGCGAAGCCAATCCTGAGTCCCTGACCGCTGAGCTCGCCACCGCGCTTGCCGAGGCGGGTGTCACGCGCATCTCTCTGGGCGTGCAAACCCTCGACAATACCGAGCTGGCTGCTATTGGCCGCATTCACGATGCTAATCGCGCACTTGCGGCTATCGCGACGGTGAAGGACGCTGGCCTCGATGTGTCGTGCGACCTGATGTGCGGCCTTCCCGGGCAGACGGCCGCAAGCTGGCGGAGCACGCTCGATGGCGTGTTGGCGGCGGCGCCTCATCATGTGTCGGTCTACCCGCTCACGCTCGAGGAGGGGACGCCCCTTTACCGCATGGCGTGCCGTGACGAGTCGCTCGAGCCCGATGAGGATTTTCAGGCTTCGTGCATGGACGCGGCGCGTGAGCGCCTGGGTGCGGCCGGCTATCATCCGTATGAGGTGGCGAGCTACGCGCTCGACGGCCATGAGTGCGCCCATAACATTGCCTACTGGACCGGACAGGGCTACCTGGGTCTGGGTCGTTCTGCCGCGGGCATGCTCGACGACGAGGATTTCGACCGTCTTGCAGGTTTGTTCCCCGGCGTGTCTTCTCGAGGCGATGCGTACCGCGTGCGTCTGGTGCAACGTGACGATGACGCGACGGCGTACGAGGCCGAATATCTGTCGCAGCGCGAGGCTGTCGCCGAAGACTTGATGCTCGCTTGTCGCATGACGCGCGGTGTTGCGTCCGACCTGTTGGCTCGTGCAGCTTGCGTCATCCCAACGGGCGAGCTGGCAGCTGCCTGCGATCGCTCGCTCGAATTGGGTCTTGCCACTTGGGTGCCCGAGACGCTCTGGGGTCATGAGGGACCCTTCACTTCGGCAGATGTCGTTGCGGGCCATGTTCGAGCTCGACTGGTGCCGACCCATCTGGGCTGGCTCGATGGAAATGTTCTGTTCGAGCTGTTTTGGGATCTAGCTTAGGCCGCTCGGGTAGAATTACCGGAAAATATACGCTGCTGTGAGCAGGAGGTTGCCGCGCATGGCGACGATGAACGAAAAAGATTACTACGAGATTCTGGGTGTCTCCAAGGACGCCACCTCGCGTGATATTCAAAAGGCTTTCCAGCAAAAGGCCCGTAAGCTCCATCCGGACGTCAATAAAGAGCCGGATGCCGAGGAAAAGTTTAAAGAGGTTTCCGAGGCCTACGCCGTGCTTTCGGATGAGCAAAAACGTGCGCGCTACGACGCCATGCGTTCTGGCAATCCCTTTGCCGGTGCTCCTACGGCTTCGCCCTATGGTGGCGGCTACGCCGGCAGCACGGGCTATGGCAATCCCTTTGAGGGCGGCTTTCCCTTTGGTGGCGCCTGGGGCCAGCAGCGTCGCGGCCAGGCTGCCTACAATCCCGAGAACGGCGCCAACGTGGTCGTCGATATCAAACTCGACGCCAAGGAGGCCAAGGGCGGTGCCCGCAAGACCGTCCGCTACACGCGCTTCGATACCTGTAGCAACTGCGGCGGCTCGGGCTCCGTTTCGTCTGAGCATGCCCATACCTGCCCGAGCTGCGGTGGCCGCGGCCACATCGCCGTCGACCTGTCCTTCCTGTTTGGTGCGGGCACGTTCCAGTCGGTCTGCCCCGAGTGCGGCGGTTCCGGTAAGGTCGTGGCCGACCCCTGCCCCGATTGCGGTGGCAGCGGGCGAACCCGTGTGACCTCCGAGCAGACGATTGAGTTTCCTGCCGGCACGCACGATGGCGACGAGGTCCGCATTAGCGGCATGGGCCATGCTGGCACTAACGGTGCCGCGGGCGGCGACCTGGTCGGCCGCGCCCATGTTGAGGCCGAGCGCTTGGAAGGCAAAGCTCGTACTGGCTTTTACCTGATGGGCATTGTGGCGCCGTTTTTGGTGCTGTCGGCCATCTCGGGCGTGTTCTCGGCCTTTGCCGTCATGTGCTTTATTCCGTTTACCATGGGCCTGTTCATGGTGCTTTCGGGCGGTGTGCTTCATCGCAGCCTGCTGTGGTGGAAGCGCGGTGCGATGCAGTTTGCCAACGGTTTTGCCAACGGCTTCATGTTCGCGCTCGTGTCGGTTTGGTTCGCGAGCTGCTCGCATCGGGCCATGCTTTCGCCGTATCAAATGCAATAACATCAAACCCTTTGTTTGCGGTCGGCCCAGCTTGGGTATAGGACGCACTGTGACAATAATGAAAGTCGGAAGGATTCGGTCGTGTCGGAAAATAGGGATTACTACGAGGTGCTTGGCGTCGACAGGGATGCCGACGCGCGGACGATTAAGCGTGCGTTTTTAAAGAAGGCCCGTACCGTACATCCGGATGTTTCGGACGATCCCGAGGCCGAGGCCAAGTTCAAGGAGCTCAACGAGGCCTATTCCGTTCTTTCCGATGAGCAGAAGCGTGCTAACTACGACCGTTACGGCACTGCCGACGGTCCTGGTGGTTCGGGCTATGTCGACATCAACGATATCTTTGGTGGCATGGGCATGGACGACCTGTTCTCGTCGTTCTTTGGCGGTGGCGCCGGTGGTGGCGCCCGCAGCCGTCGTGAGCGTCGTCGCGGACGTGACATGGCCATCTCCCTTTCGGTGACGCTCGAGGAGGCGGCGCTCGGTTGCAAAAAGACGATCAGCTATGATCGCCTTGCTCCTTGCGAGGACTGCAACGGTACCGGTAGGGCCGAGGGTGCACAGGAAAAGCAGTGCAGTCGCTGCCACGGTACGGGCTACGTCACGACGGTTCAGCGATCGTTTTTGGGCCAGGTTCAGTCTTCCTCGCCTTGCCCCGACTGCCATGGCGAGGGCACGGTTATCGACCATCCCTGCGAGACCTGCGACGGTCAGGGCCGCACGCCTTCGCACGAAAAGATCGACATCGATATTCCCGCCGGCGTTTCGACCGGTCGCCAGCTGCGTGTGAGCGGCTTTGGCGAGGCCGGCCTTCGCGGCGAGCCTTCGGGCGACTTGATTGTCAACGTGCGCGTTGCCGACCATGAGCGCTTTAAGCGCAACAGTGACGACCTGTACCTGGTGAGCGATATCTCGATTGCGCAGGCTGCGCTCGGCTGCGAGATCGAGGTCGAGGGCATTATGCCCGACGAGGTCGTTAAGGTGACGGTTCCCGCCGGCGCCCAGTACGGCGACACCGTGAGCGTCAATAATTACGGCATGCCGCGCATTGGCGGTGGCGGTTCGCGTGGCCGCCTGATCGTGCAACTGCGCGTGGTCGTTCCCAGCAATCTTTCCAATAAGCAACGCGAGCTGCTCCGTGCTTTTGCCGACGAGATGGGCGATGACGTCGCTTCCGGTAAGAAGTCGGTGACCGACCGTATTAAGAGTGCCCTCGACGATATCCTCGATTAAGGAGCCCGCGTGCTCGCACCCCATATTTCCGTCGTCAACCTCGGCTGCCGTGTCAACCGGGTTGAGTCTGACCGTATCACTGCCGATCTTATGCGCCTGGGCTTTGCTATTGTGGAGCCCCAGGATGCCGATTTGATCGTCATTAACACCTGTGCCGTTACGGGCGAGGCCGAGGCCAAGACCCGTAAGGCCGTCCGTCATGCGCTGGCCCATCCAAATGAGCCCTATGTGCTCGTGACCGGTTGCGTGGTCAATTTGCATCCCGAGGAGCTGTTGGAGCTTTCGGATCGCGTGATCGCCGAGCCGTCCAAGATCGATGTCGCCGAACGTGTCTGCGAGGTGCTGGGCGTTGAGTCCGATAGCGTTCCCGCCTGCAGCGATGGCGAGGTGGTCGATGCGCTCGGTCGCTCTCGCCTGGGCGTGAAGATCCAGGACGGCTGCAACCATCGCTGCACCTATTGCATTGTGTGGAAGGCGCGCGGCCCCGAGCGCTCCGTGCCTGTCGAGTCCGTGCTTGAGCAAGTTCGCGAGGCCCAGGAGGCCGGCGTGCCCGAGGTGGTGCTGACCGGTGTGAACCTGGGTGCCTACGATGGCAAGAGCGCGACCGACGAGCATGTCGAAATCGATGAGCTGCTCGAGGCCATCATGGAGCGCACGACTATTGCGCATGTGCGCATTTCCTCGGTCGAGCCCATGGATATCTCTGAGCGCCTGCTTAAGGTTATGGCGCGCTATCCGCAGCGTATCGCCCCGTTTTTGCACCTGCCCGTGCAGTCCGGCTGTACGGCGACCCTGCATCGCATGGGTCGTCCCTATAGTGCGGAGGCCTTTGAGGACACGGTGCGTATGATTCGCGCCAACTTGCCCCAGGCGTCTCTTTCGTGCGATGTCATCGTCGGTTTTCCTGGTGAGACGGACGAGGAGTTCGAGGAGTCGCTGGCGCTGTGCCGCCGTGTGGGTTTCTCGCGTATGCACGTGTTCCGCTATAGCAAGCGTCCCGGTACCCTTGCTGCCGACATGCCCGACCAGGTGCCGCCCGAGGTTATGGCCGAGCGCAGCCGTCGTATGCGAGACACGGCGCAGGAGCTCGCTATTGCCGATGCTCGTCGTCGCGTGGGCACTGTCGAGCGTGCCGTGCTCGAGTATGGTGACAGCCTGACGCTCGGTTCGTTCCATCATGCCCGTCTTGACGATACCTGTGGACTTACAGCCCCGTGCCTGCTCGATGTTGCTATCATCGGAGTCGATGATTCCGGCTTGGTCCATGCGCGCAGGGAGGTCCATGGAAGCCTCGAAGATTAGACTTACCGTTCCCGAGGGAATTGATCCCTCGTGCGTTTTGGGCGCCGGCGACGGCGTCCTTCGTGCACTCGAGAGCTTGGTTCGCGCCCATGTGGTCGCCCGTGGCGATAGCATCGCCGTGAGCGGTGACCCGGACGAGGTCGAACTCGTGGCTCGCTTTTTCGAACATGCTTTTCGCGAGGCGGCGGCCGGTCGTACCCTGTCTGCCGACGATGTCTCTCGCTGCCTGGCCGTCTTGCGCGATGGTGAGCACGAGGCTACGTCGCTTCGCGATGACGTGCTGCTTTCGTATCGCGGTCGCGTCATTCGCCCCAAGACGCTCGGGCAAAAGCGCTATGTGGATGCCATTCGCTCGCATACCATCACCTTTGGCTTGGGTCCTGCCGGTACCGGTAAGACCTATCTGGCCATGGCGCTCGCCGTTGCCGCGCTCAAGCGCCATGAGGTGGGCCGTTTGATCTTGACGCGTCCTGTTGTCGAGGCGGGGGAGAACCTGGGCTTTTTGCCTGGCACCCTCGAGGAAAAGATCGATCCGTACATGCGTCCGCTCTACGACGCCCTCTTTGACATGATGGATCGCGAACGCACCGATGAGCTTATGGAGCGTGGCGTGATCGAGATCGCCCCGCTCGCCTATATGCGCGGTCGAACGCTGAGCGATGCCTTCGTGGTGCTCGACGAGGCACAAAACACGACGCCCGAGCAGATGAAGATGTTCCTGACGCGACTGGGCTTTAATTCCAAGTTCGTGATTACTGGCGACCTGAGTCAGCGCGACCTAGTGGGTCGTCGCGGTGGCCTGGCCGATGTCGAGCGGATTTTGGGCCGCGTCGACGATGTGGCGTTTTCGCACTTGGAGCGCGCCGATGTGGTGCGCCATGCCCTGGTGGGCCGTATCGTTGAGGCCTATGATGCAT